>NZ_JBQCVF010000011.1:3842-26905 GCF_051962515.1 Neisseria sp. P0009.S007
CTGTTTGCCCTATTGGGCCGTCTGAACGCGCTCAACCCTTACGGATACCATACCTTGAGTGTTAAAATGCAGCTTGAGTATCTGCTTATCGAATATTTAGATTTTTGGCAAAACAAACCCTAACAGGTAATCAATGATGAATAAAAAAGACATTCCGGCGAAGATGTTGGCCTTGCAACTCAAAGACCCCAATCTGTTGTACAACTGCTATATGCCGTTTTTAGAACACGGCGGCCTGTTCGTACCGACCGATGACGTATTCTCACTAGGCGAAGACATCCTCTTGGCCGTCGAAATCGCCGACTATCCCAAACGCTTCCTGCCAACTAAAGTCGTTTGGATCAATCCGGCGCGCACCTCGGCCCATCGCCCCAAAGGCGTAGGCCTTGCATTCTCCGAACACGAAAGCTGCCTGCAGGCAAAAAACCTGATCGAAGCCGAGCTTGGCCCGCGCCTGCGCAGCGACCGCACTACTTTTACCCTGTAATACCATGTATTTAATCGATTCACATTGCCATCTCAACTTTGACGGCTTAAAAGACCGCCTGCCCGAAGTCTTTGCCAATATGGAAGCGCAAAGCGTCAAACAGGCGCTTGCCATCAGCGTCAGCAAACAAAGTTTTGCCGAAGTCTTCGACATTGCTCAGGCAAATGACCACATCTACTGCACCATCGGCATACATCCCGACAGCCAAGAAGCAGAAGAATTTACCATTGCCGAAATGGTAGAGGCCGCCAAACATCCGAAAATCGTCGGTATCGGCGAAACCGGTTTGGACTATTACTGGTGCAAAGGCGATTTGTCATGGCAACATCAACGCTTTGCCGACCATATCCAAGCAGCCAACGAAAGCGGCCTGCCCGTTATCGTCCACACGCGCGATGCAGCCGAAGACACGTTGCGGATTTTGAAAGAATGCCACACTAATTCCGGCGTGATTCATTGCTTCTCTGAAGACGTCGCCTTTGCCAAAGCCACTTTGGATTTAGGGTTATACATCTCCTTCTCCGGCATTGTGACGTTTAAAAACGCACCGCTGATTCAGGAAGCCGCCAAATACGTCCCAGCCGATAGAATCTTGGTAGAAACCGATGCACCCTTCCTCGCGCCGGTTCCCAAACGCGGTAAACAAAACGAGCCTTCCTACGTCCGCTATACGGCTGAGTTCTTAGCCAATCTGCGCGGCGAGAGCTTGGAAACATTGGCACAAAACACCAGCGACAATTTCTATCGCCTGTTTAAGAAAGTACCCGATGGCCGTCTGAACAATGGCTAGGTCTCAAAGTCTCTAAACATTGGCTCTGCCAATCCGTCATCAGGATTCTGCCTCAAACTCAACGGTAAACTCGAAATGGCTTGAGACAGAAACGCAATCGGCTTGCGCTATCTTCCGAACGGCAAACTTTGAAGAATGGGAATATTCCCATCAACACAATAAATAAGTTTAAATTCAAAATATTGCTTTCCTAAGCCCAGCAAAGCTCAAGGCCGTCTGAAAGTATTTTCAGACGGCCTCTTGCTTATTTTACCGATAGGATGTAAAACCTACCCTTCGAAATAAACGGTTCATCGAAACCGTACATCAATCGACACAATATGGACACAAACTCCGAAATGCACACCCACCCTAATTTTTACGCTATGCTGACTGCAGCCTGCCAAAAAAACGGTAAAGGCACGGTCATTTTCAACGACAAAGAAAAAATCAGCTATTCCTCCCTCAAACGCGAAGTAGAAACCGTCGCCGCCTATCTGCAACACCAAGGCGTACAATATGGCGACAGGGTCGCCCTTGTCGTTTCCAACTCTCCCGAATTTATTGCCGCCTATTTCGCCATTACTTCCATCGGCGCGGTAGCCGTCCCACTCAACGTCTTTTTGAAAAGCGAAGAATTTTCCTACATCCTCAATGACTGCGGCGCACGCTTTATGTTCGCATCCGCGCCGTTGGCCAAAGAACTCAAAAACATCAAAGCCAAAACCAAAGTCAATAAAATCATCTGGATTGGCGAAACCAACGCCGCCAGTGGCGATGACAGCTATTTCGATGCCGCGCGTACATTCCCCGGCAAGCCGAATCTGAGCCGTCAGCCGTCCGTCAACGACTTGGCGCACATTATCTACACCTCCGGCACAACCGGCCACCCAAAAGGCGCACTAATCAGTTATAGCAACCTGTTTTCCAACCTTTCGGGCATCGAACAAATTTTCCAAATTTCACAAAAAGACCGCTTCGTCGTCTTCTTGCCCATGTTCCACAGCTTTACTCTGACCGCCATGGTTTTGCTGCCGATATCTCAAGCCTGCTCGATTATTTTGGTCAAATCCGTCTTCCCGTTCTCCAACGTGTTGAAACAGGTTTTGCTCAAACGCGCTACCATTTTCCTCGGCGTACCAGCTATTTACACAGCCATGAGCAAAGCCAAAATTCCTTGGTATTTCAGATGGTTCAACCGCGTCCGTCTGTTTATCAGCGGCGGCGCGCCTTTGGCCGGACAAACCATTGACGACTTTAAAGCCAAATTCCCGCGTGCCAAATTGCTGGAAGGCTACGGCTTGAGCGAATGCTCGCCCGTTGTGGCCGTCAATACACCTGAGCGCCAAAAAACCGCCAGCGTCGGTGTCGCCCTACCCGGTCTGACCGTGAAAGCCGTCGATGACGAATTGATCGAAGTGCCGCGCGGTGAAGTGGGCGAACTCATCATCAAAGGCGGCTCGGTTATGCAGGGCTACCTCAATATGCCTGACGCCACAGATGAAACCATCGTCAACGGTTGGCTGAAAACCGGCGACTTCGTCACCATAGACGAAGACGGCTTCATCTTCATCGTTGACCGCAAAAAAGACCTGATTATCTCCAAAGGCCAAAACGTCTATCCGCGCGAAATCGAAGAAGCCATCTACAAACTCGAAGCCGTGGAAGCCGCCGCCGTAATCGGCGTGAAAGACCAATACGCCGATGAAGAAATCATTGCCTTTATCCAACTCAAAGAAGGCATGAAACTGGAAGAAGCCGAAGTCCGCAGCCACCTGCGCGGCCTGTTGGCAAACTTTAAAATCCCCAAACAAATCATCTTCCAAGACGAGCTGCCGCGCAATGCCACCGGCAAAGTGTTAAAACGCAAACTCAAAGAACAGTTTCAAGACTAAACCGCTGTTTCAGACGGCCTCTTGATTCATGCAGGCCGTCTGAAAACCTGTCATCAACAACTTTTCAGACGGCCACGACCATGACGACACCTATACTCGAAATCGAAAACCTAAACGGCTCCTTTCCGAGCAAGCAAGTCCTGCACGATATCAACCTGACCTTGCAACCCGGCCGCAAACTGGCATTGGTCGGCGAGAGCGGCAGCGGCAAAACCGTATTGTCGCAAGGCATTATGCGCCTGAATCCAATGGTTACCTTTGAAGGCAGTCTGAAATATTGCGGAACCGACCTGCTGACTCAGCCCGAACGCGCCCTGCAAAAACTGCGCGGCCGCGAAATCGGCATGGTGTTTCAAGAACCCATGACCGCCCTCAACCCCGTTATGCGTGTCGGCGAACAAATCGCCGAAGTCCTGTCCCTGCATTTGGGTTTGGATAAAAAACAGGCATGGGCGCGCGCTATCGAACTCCTAGACGAAACCGGCATCCACCAGCCCGAGCAAAAAGCCCAGGCCTATCCTTTCCAACTTTCCGGCGGCCAACGCCAACGCGCCATGATTGCCATGGCCGTATCAGCCCAGCCCAAGCTCCTGATTGCCGACGAACCGACCACCGCTTTGGACGTTGCCGTCCAAGCCCAAATCCTCGACCTGCTCTCACGCCTGCAGGAAGAACACGGCATGACCATGCTCTACATTACGCACGACTTAAACCTTGTGCGCCGTTTTGCCGACGATGTCGCCGTTATGCGTGACGGCCGCATTCTCGAAACCGGCAAAGCAGCCGAAGTCTTCGCCAATCCTCAGCACGAATACACCAAAATGTTGCTCAACGCCGGCACAACGCGCCGAGTGGCCCCATTGCCTGAAAATCCTGCCACCATCCTTAAAGCCGAACAAATCGCCTTTTCCGTCAAAGAATCAGACGGCTGGTTTAAAAAACGCGACAAAACCATTCTCAACCCCGTTTCTTTCGATCTCAAATCGGGGGAAACATTGGGCATTATCGGCGAAAGTGGCTGCGGCAAAACCACGCTGGCCAAAGCCGTTATGCACCTTATCGATTCCGAAGGCAGCCTGAACATCAACGGCGAGCCATGGCGACACGAATTACGCCGCGAAATCCAAATGGTGTTCCAAGACCCGTTCGGCGCATTCAATCCGCGCATGAACGTCTTTGATACCGTTTCCGAAGCCTTACGCGTACACGAACCTGAAATGCCGCGCGAAGAAATGCGCCGCCGCGTTCAAGAAGTCCTCAAACAAGTCGGCCTGCCCGAAGATGCACTCGAACGCTATCCGCACGCATTCTCTGGCGGCCAGCGCCAACGCCTCGCCATCGCCCGTGCCATTATTGTCCGCCCGAAAATCCTCGTATTGGACGAACCAACCAGCGCGCTTGATGTCCAATGGCAACAACAAATCCTTGAATTGCTCAGCGGCCTGCAAAAAGAATACGGCCTCGCCTTCATCATCATCAGCCACGACCTCGCCGTCATCCGCGCCATTTCCCACCGCGTGATGGTGTTGAAAGACGGCAAAATCGTTGAAGAAGGCGAATGTGAAAACGTGTTTGCCAATCCAAGCAGCGACTACACACGCCATTTGATTGCCCACTCCGGCCACATGGTTCAAGAGGCCGTCTGAATCTTTAAGGATTACGATAGACGCATTTCAAAAAAACTATTACCGGGCGGCGGCACTTGAAATTTTCCCTGTCTGCCACTATTCTGAACAACGTATTCATTAATCTCGATTTAAAAGGAAACAAACATGAGCAGCGAATTGATTATCCACGCCAGCGATGCCAGCTTCGAACAAGACGTTTTGAAATCCGACGTACCTGTATTGCTGGACTTCTGGGCACCATGGTGCGGCCCTTGCAGAATGATCGCCCCAATCTTGGACGACATTGCCTCCGAATTCCAAGGCCGTCTGAAAGTCGTTAAAATCAATATCGACGAAAATGAAGTCACTCCTGCCAAATTCGGCGTTCGCGGCATCCCTACCCTGATGGTGTTCAAAAACGGCAAAAACGTTGCCACTAAAGTCGGCGCATTGGCTAAAGGCCAACTGACTGCATTCGTTGAAGCTTCTATCGCTTAAGGTTTTAAGCATATAAAAAGGCCGTCTGAAAATTGTTTTCAGACGGCCTTTTTTGTATTCATTAAGCAGCCAATGGTTTCAAAGTCAGGCTGATATTTTCAGCTTTTACTTTAAACAGCAAATCAATATTCGGATGTTTGCCCGGATTGGCTTCGGCATCGGCAACATGCTCGGCAAACCATGCCAAGCCACGTTCTGCTGCCGCTGCGTCCAGCTTGCCGTCAAACTCTTGCGCCAAAGCATGGTAAAGCTTGAGCGAGCCTTGTTTGCCGGGCCCATTGGGAATGTGATGAACCACATTGCCCTCTTTATCGAGAATATCCAAGCCGCTCAAATGATCGATGGCAGGCATGGCGGCCAGATTGTCTTGGAAGCTCATGATTGTCCTTTCTGATGTGGGTTTTAAAGCAATCCATATAACAAGGCCGTCTGAAAGTTGATGTTTGACACTTTTCAGACGGCCTTAAACATTTCAATTAACGTGTACCGAAAATCTTATCGCCAGCATCGCCCAAGCCTGGGATGATGTAGCCGTGTTCGTTCAAGTGGCTATCGAGTGCGGCAGTGTAGATGGTTACATCAGGATGCGCGTCATTGACGGCTTTTACGCCTTCCGGAGCGGCAACCAATACCAATGCTTTGATGTTACGGCAACCTTTGGCTTTTAAAAGGTCGATGGTGGCAACCATAGAGCCGCCGGTCGCCAACATTGGGTCAATAATCAGTGCGGGACGTTCGTCCATGCTGTCGACAAATTTTTCAAAATAAGAAACCGGTTTCAAAGTTTCTTCATCGCGCTGCAAGCCGACAACGCTGATTTTGGCAGTCGGAATCAGGTCGAGTACGCCGTCAAGCATACCCAAACCGGCACGCAAAATCGGGACAACGGTCAGCGTTTTGCCTTTGATGCGGTCGCCTTCAATAGAGCCGCACCAGCCGTCAATAATATATTTTTCAATTTCAAAATCACGGCTGGCCTCATATGCCATCAGACGTGCCAACTCGGTGGTAAGCGTGCGGAATTTGTAAGTGCTGCAATCCGCTTCACGCATCAGCGTGAGTTTGTGGCGGACTAAAGGGTGGTTGATAACGGTAACGTTCATGTTGATTTTCCGAATTGCGTTGATGGAGGGGGATTATACTTTTTTTCGCATGGCGCGCAAAGTGCGTATTCATGCGAAAGGCCGTCTGAATCAGGGTTTCAGACGGCCTTTGTCAACAATTTTACATTACGGAATATTGTGGATAATTAAGCTTTCAGCAATTCTTGCAGTTCGCCTGCTTCATACATTTCCATCAAAATGTCGGAGCCGCCGACAAATTCGCCGTTAACGTACAGTTGAGGAATGGTCGGCCAGTCGCTGTATTCTTTAATGCCTTGGCGTACGGCATCGTTTTCCAATACGTTGACAGTCACATAGTCGGTGCAACCTGCCGCATTGAGGATTTGTACGGCACGGGAAGAGAAGCCGCATTGCGGAAATTGCTTCGTGCCTTTCATGAACAATACGACGCGGTGTGTGGTAACGACTTCTTTGATTTGATCGTGGATAGAGGACATGGTGTGTTCCTTTTTACTAAATCGGTTGTTCGGGAAAAATCAAATTTCCCGCCATTATACGCAAATTGATGAAGTTGAGGGGCGTTTATCAACGTCGGATCTGACCGTTGCCGTTGATGTAGAACTTGGTCGAAGTCAGCGCTTCCAAACCCATCGGGCCGCGGGCGTGCATTTTTTGGGTGGAAATACCAATTTCCGCGCCCAATCCGAAAACAAAGCCGTCGGTGAACCGAGTGGACGCATTGACATAAACCGCCGCCGCATCAATGCTTTCTTGGAAAAACTCGGCATGGGCAATGCTTTGGGTCACAATCGCTTCCGAGTGATGCGTCGTATGGCCGTTAATCCAATCGACGGCTTCTTCCACTGATTTTACCGTTTTGACCGACATAATATAGTCAAGAAACTCGGTACTGTAATCTTCCTCGGTTGCCAAAACAGCATTTTTAAAAATACGCAGCGCTTCCTGATCGGCTCTAAATTCGATCGGATGCACTTTGGCAACGGCTTCTTCCAGTTTTGGCAAAAACGCTTCCGCTATCTTTTCATGAACAACCAAAGACTCCGCGGCATTGCACACGCTCGGACGCTGCGTTTTCGCGTTCACGACGATATTGACCGCCATCTCCAAATCGGCACTGTCATCCACATAAATATGGCAATTACCGACTCCGGTTTCAATGACGGGAACTTTCGATTTCTCTTTCACCGTCTGAATCAAGCGCGCGCCGCCGCGCGGAATCAGTACATCAATATAATCAACCGCCTGCATCAATTCCTCAGCGGCAGCATGACTGGTATCTTCAACCAGCTGCACCACATCGGCATCCATCCCCGCTTTTACCAAAGTCTGCCTGATGACGGCAATCAATGCGGTATTGGAATGGATGGCATCGCGACCGCCGCGCAAAATAATGGCATTGCCGGTTTTAAAGGCCAGAGAAAACGCATCGACCGAAACATTCGGGCGGCTTTCAAAAATCATGGCAACCACGCCCAAAGGCACGCGTTTTTGAACTATTTTCAAACCGTCCAAATTGATATAGCCGCGGACAACCTGCCCAATTGGGTCCTGCAAATCGGCAACCTGCCCAACGCCTTCCGCAATGCCTTTGATGCGTTCGTGATTCAAACGCAGCCTGTCGAGCATAATGTCCGAAATGCCGTTTTCTTTTGCAGCGGCCAAATCGCGGGCATTTTCTGCCAAAATCATCTCAGCCTGTTCAACCAACGCCGTTGCAACCTGACGCAGCAGATTGTTTTTTTCCAAGCTTCCCAAGCTGATTAACGTTTTACTGGCTTTTTGGGCATTCTTGCCCAACTGTTCGATATAGCTCATCAAACCTCCCTATTTCTCTTGTGCAAACCACGTTCCAATAGGCGCGCCATCTAAAACCTGAAGAATATCGCGCGGATTGGCGCTGTTCATCAACACCATCTGGCCGTGATGTTCAAACATCATCTGCGCACTCTTAATCTTACTGAACATGCCGCCCGTACCAAACTTACTGCCCGATCCGCCGGCAGAAGCAATAATTTCTTCGGTAATATCGGCAACATGGCTGCGCAGCTTGGCATCGGCGTGAACAGCCGGATTTTTATCAAACAAACCGTCAATATCGGACAACATAATCAGCAAATCGGCTTTAACGATTTTCGCCACGACTGCCGACAAACGGTCGTTATCGCCAAACTTGGTGGCATGGTCCATCTCATCCACGCTGACCGCGTCGTTCTCATTGACAATAGGGATGACGCCGATGGAAAGCAGGGATTCAAAAGCATTGGTAACGTTTGCCAAACTTTCCGGATATTCGACCACATCACGCGTCAGCAGGATTTGCGATACCGTCATCCGATAATGGGAAAAAATCTGCGAGTAAAGGCTCATCATGGCCACTTGGCCGACGCTGGAAACAGCCTGCTGCTGCGCCATTTCCGCCGGACGTTTTTCCATGTTGAGGACATTCAGCCCAAAGCCCATCGCGCCGGAAGACACCAGCACAATTTCTTTGTCCTTACTGACCAAGCTGGAAATGACAAAGGCCAGTTGGTCGATTTTTGCCAAATTGATTTTGCCGTTTGGCAACACCAACGAACTGGTTCCAATCTTAATAACAATGCGTTTTACTGCTTCAAAATCTCGTTTCATTATTCTCCTCTGCTTTCTATTTTTATGATTGCATGCGGCATTATTTCAGCCAAACGTATCCATATCATAACTGCGAAGCAATAGAAAATACAGACAAAATTAAAAACGCTTCCTTTAAAAGCCGTATTTTCAGCTCTTATCCGAATCCGTTAATAACAAAATAAAAGGCCGTCTGAAACCCTATTTCAGGTTTCAGACGGCCTTTTACCGATTGTTTAAACTCTAGCCTGTCACGATAAATACAGACCGTTCCCTACAAAAGCTTATTGGTGTTCAGAAATAATTTTCAGCATTTGTGCCAATACTTTAGGATTGGCCGCAACGATGTCGCCGCTTTCCAACCAGCCTTCATCGCCGGACATATCGGTAACGATGCCGCCTGCTTCTTGGACAATCAATGCACCGGCGGCAATATCCCAAGGTTTGAGGTTGAACTCAAAGAAACCGTCCAAACGGCCGGCCGCAACGGCACACAAATCCAAAGAAGCCGCGCCTTCACGACGGCCGCCGGCGGTTTTTGACAAGAAATCTTTCAAAATCGCCAGATACTTGTCCATCATGCTTTGATCGACAACAGGGAAGCCGGTACCAATCAGGCAGCGGTTCAATTCGATGCGGTTGGAAACGCGGATACGGCGGTCGTTGAGCAACGCGCCTTTGCCGCGGGAAGCCATGTATACGTCGTTGCGCTCAGGTGCGTACACCAAAGCTTCTTGCAACACGCCTTTGTGCAGGAGTGCCATAGAGATGGCGTATTGGGGATGGCCGTGGAGGAAGTTGGTTGTGCCGTCGAGCGGGTCGATAATCCATTCGTACTCGGCGGTGGCTTTACCGTGGGAGCCGCCTTCTTCGCAAGTGATTTTATGATGCGGATAGGCTTCTTTGAGCGCTTCCACCAAAATCATCTCGGAGCTGCGGTCAACATCGGAAACGAAGTCGTTGAATGCTTTGCTGTCTACTTTGACGGCATCCAGATTGCCGGCGGCGCGAATCATCATTTGCCCTGCTTTACGGGCGGCTTTGAAAGCGGTATTTAAAAACGGATTCATGGTTTTCTTCCTAATTCAGGTAAAATACGCCCTAATGCGCCGAACAGGCACACAAGAGGCTGTTAATCGTTTCCGATGCTGTTAAAGAACATTTCAGACGGCATGGAAAAAGGCCGTCTGAAAACAAAAAGATGGCGCATTATACCTGATTCCCGTACAAACAGAAAACAAAACATGACTTCCGAAAAACCCGCCCTGCCCGCCTATCTGGACAATATCCGCATCATCCTCACGCGTACCAGCCATCCCGCCAATATCGGCTCCGCCGCCCGCGCCATGAAAACAATGGGCCTGCACAAACTGACCATCGTTGCCCCCAATCTGATGGCAACGCCGATGACGGAAAATCCGCCCGTATTCGATCCGGAGCATCCGCAATCGTTTAAATTACCGGAAGAAAGTTTCATCCTCGCTTCCGGTGCGGCAGACGTTTTGGAAAATGCCACCATTGCTGCCTCTTTGGACGAAGCCCTTGCCGACACCACCATCGCCTGCGCCCTGACCAGTCGCCGCCGCGAAATCACCGCGCCGCTGCAAACCCCGCGCGATTTGGTGCCCGAATTACTGCAGGCCGCCAACCGAGGCGAAAAAGTGGCACTGGTTTTCGGCAACGAGACTTTCGGCTTGAGCATCGAAGAAGTCCAAGCCTGCAACCGACTGATGACCATCAACGGCAATCCCGACTATTTCTCGCTCAACCTCGCCCAAGCCGTGCAGGTCGTGTGCTACGAAATCTTCAGCCAAACCGATTCGCCCATGACCCATCTTCAACAGGAAGACCACGCTGCGACCCATGAGCAAATCAAAGGCATGGTCGCCCACATGGAAAGCGTGATGAACGACATCGGCTTTTTCAACCGCCGCAACGGCGAGCGCCTGATGCGCCGTATGCAGAGCCTGTTCGGACGCGCCAACACGCAAACCGAAGACATCGACATCCTGCGCGGTTTTTTCAATACCGTCAGCCACCGTATCCATAAAAAAGACTGATTTAAGGCCGTCTGAAAACATTACAAGCTTTTTCAGACAGCATGACTGATATTCGGATAAGCATGAATTACGCCCTAGACGCATTATGGTGGAAACTCACCAGCCAACCCGTCCGCGACCTCGCCTCGCTGCTGACTGCGCCCCCTTTGTGGCAAAGCGGTTGCGAATTGAGCGTGCGCGAACTATTGGGGGAGCACGGTTTCCGCTACCTTTTGGCATTGGACGCCGATCCCGCGCCGCTGATGGATCACCTTGCCCAACGTTCCCCATTCGGCCACCGTCTCGGCATTTATGCCGAAGAGTTGTTGACGTTTTGGTTTGCCAACGCGCCGCACGCCAAACTGCACGCATACAACCTGCCCGTTTTTTCAGACGGCCAAACTTTAGGTGCCGCGGATTTTGTCGTTTCCCTCAACCAACAGCCCTACCATATCGAGCTGGCGTGTAAATACTACGGCGGAGACCAAGTGCAAAACCTGCACGGTCTCAACCCTAAAGACACGCTGACGGACAAGGCCGCCAAATTGGTGCAGCAATCCCAGCTGCTACATACACTGCAAGGCAAAGCAGCCTTAACCGCACAAGGCCTGCCGGAAAATCCGCTTCCTGCTTCCATCGTGCGCGGCATCGGATTTTTTCCACAAGGTTTCCATGCTTTTGAGCCGCCACTTAACTCATACGGCTGGCGCGGCATCTATATTCAAGATTGGGCGGAATACTGGTTTGAACACCAAGAAGTCCGCTACCACCTGCTCGACCGTATGGCCTATCTCGCGCCTGCTCGTGTCGCCGAAACCGAAACATTGAACGAAACCGAAATCCGCCGTATCGACCAAGGCTTGATTGCCGTTTTGGAATTACGGCCGGACGGCTTTTGGCACGAAATCGAACGCATCATGAAGGCCGTCTGAAACCCTTTACCAACTTTAAGAGAACCCATTACATTATGAACGCCGCACAACTCGACCATACCGCCAAAGTTTTGGCTGAAATGCTGACTTTCAAACAGCCTTCCGATGCCGTCCTCTCCGCCTATTTCCGCGAACACAAAAAGCTCGGCCGCCAAGACCGCCACGAAATCGCCGAAACAGCCTTTGCCGCATTGCGCCACTATCAAAAAATCAGTACCGCCCTGCGCCGTCCGCACGCGCAGCCGCGCAAAGCAGCACTCGCCGCACTGGTTCTCGGCAGAAGCACCAACATCAGCCAAATCAAAGACCTGCTTGATGAAGAAGAAACAGAGTTCCTCGGCAATTTGAAAGCCCGCAAAACCGAGTTTTCAGACGGCCTGAATACCGCCGCAGAATTGCCGCAATGGCTGGTAGAACAACTGCAACGGCATTGGAGCGAAGAAGAAATCCTCGCCTTCGGCCGCAGCATCAACCAACCTGCCCCGCTCGACATCCGCGTCAATACCTTGAAAGGCAAACGCGATAAAGTGCTGCCATTGTTGCAAGCCGAAAGTGCCGATGCAGAAGCCACGCCTTATTCGCCTTGGGGCATCCGCCTGAAAAACAAAATCGCGCTTAACAAACACGAGCTATTTTTAGACGGTACACTGGAAGTCCAAGACGAAGGCAGCCAGCTGCTTGCCTTATTGGTGGGCGCAAAACGCGGCGAAATCATTGTCGATTTCTGTGCCGGTGCCGGCGGTAAAACTTTGGCTGTCGGCGCGCAAATGGCCAACAAAGGCAGAATCTACGCATTCGACATCGCCGAAAAACGCCTTGCCAACCTCAAACCGCGCATGACCCGTGCCGGACTGACCAATATCCACCCCGAACGCATCAGCAGCGAACACGATACCCGTATCGCCCGACTGGCAGGCAAAGCCGACCGCGTGTTGGTGGACGCGCCCTGCTCCGGTTTGGGTACTTTACGCCGCAATCCCGACCTCAAATACCGCCAATCCGCCGAGACCGTGGCCAACCTTTTGGAACAGCAACACAGTATCCTCGATGCCGCCTCCAAACTGGTGAAACCGCAAGGCCGTTTGGTTTACGCCACCTGCAGCGTGTTGCCGGAAGAAAACGAGTTGCAAGTCGAACGTTTCCTGTCCGAACATCCCGAGTTTGAACTCGTCAACTGCGCCGAACTGCTGCAAAGCCTGAAGGTTGATTTGGATACCGGAAAATACCTGCGCCTCAACTCTGGAGAACACCAAACCGACGGTTTCTTTGCCGCTGTATTGCAACGTAAGGATTAAGGTTGAAAAAGGCCGTCTGAAATCCTTTCAGACGGCCTTTTTAATAGATTTTTTACATTAAAATCATTAGAAACGATAGTCGCGCTCTGCAATAATATACTTTAAGGCATGTATCTTGACCTTTCATCAGAATATTGTGAAAAGCTGGAAAAAATGCTTTATGCTTTGTAAATGTATGTGTTCTCGTTCAAAATTCGCCCGGTCATGCCTCAGGCGATACCCGATACGGACAACGATAATATATAAATCATTTGGTTAGAAATCATGCCGCATATTTATTCTTCCCCCACAAAGCTCCGTTTATTGTCATCGGCCGTTGCCGTCGCCTGCTGTCTGATGCCGTTTCAGACGGCCTCTGCATACAGCCTGCAAGACATCCTCAGGGATGCTTTAATCAGCGACCCGATTGTGCGTGAAGCAAAAGCCACTCAAGAAGCAGCGCAAAGCACGACCAAAGCTACGCGTGCGCGCCATTATCCTGTCGTTACCCTGACCGGCACGAAAGTGCTGGCGCAACACAATAAATATAACAGCAACGACATGGATGACGGTATCGGCGTGCGCGGCAGCGTGAACATCTACTCATGGGGTGCGATTGAAGCCGCCGTCCGCCGCGACCGCAGCCGCGAAGAATACTATCAACACAAATACACCGAAAGCCAAGAGCAGCTCGGCAGCGATATCGGCCGCCTCTACCTGAGCGCATTGCGTGCAAAAGAAACCCTGATCCTCAACGAGCAGACTTTAGCGCGCCACAACAACCTCTTAAAAGACTTGGACACCATCGTCAAATATGATGTCGGCCGCCGTTCCGAGCTGATTGAAGCGCGCGCGCGCCAACTACAAGTGGCAAACATCATTGCCCAACAACGCCGCACCATGGATTTGGCCCTGAGCCGCCTGTCCCGCTATACCTCGCGCCAGCTGACTGCCAACGACTTGGAAGATCCGTTTAAAAACGACACGGCGAAATCCATCACTGAACGCTTCAACAATCCCAACCGCAACAACAATCCGTCCTATCAGGCGCAATTGGCCGAGCGCGACAGCGTCCGTGCCGATTTGGACGCCTCCAAAGCCGAACGCCTGCCTGCCCTCAATTTGGAAGGCAGTGCAACGCGCAACACCAGACAGCTTTATTTAAACGTTGCATGGAATGTGTTGGATATTGCCGCACGACACAATGTGGAACGCAATGCCAAATCATTGATTGCCGCAGAAGCCAAGTCCGAACAAATCCTGCGCGACATGAACGAACGCGTTCAAACGTCGGCCATCGATATGCAGGAAAGCGAACAGCGTACCGCGCTGACGGCGCAACACATCGCCGCCCAAAAAGAAGTCATCAAAGTGTATGAATTGCAATTTAAAATCGCCCGACGTACGCTGACCGACGTTTTGAGCGCATACAGCGAGTTATCCTCCATCGAGCAGGATTATGTTGCCGCCCGCAACGATTTCCGCGATGCGGCGCTTGACTATTTAAATACCCAAGCCAAAATCTCCGCTTGGGTCGGTTTGGCACAAAAATAAAGCCATATCCGCCGGTTAAACCAAAAACATTACGCGAAAAAATATGAAAGCCATCATTGAACACATCGTTTTAGTGACCCGCCTTTTGGGTGCGCCCGTATCCGAAGCCGCTTTGTCCGCCGAAGTCGTGCGCGACAAAAAGCTCAAGGTCAACTATCACTCACTGGTCGAAGTCCTGCGCAGTCACGGCTTTGAAAACACCTTATCCAAACGCAATCTGGAAGACATCCCCTCGCTCGCTGTGCCGGTTATGATTATCCTGCACAACGAAGAAGCAGCGGTCATCACCCAAATCGAAGGCTCCGGCCAAGAACGCAAATACCATATCCGCCAGGTTGACGGTTTGGAACAGGAACTCAGCCACGAGCAGCTCTCCGGCCTGTATTTGGGCTACTGCTGGTTTATCAAACCCAAAATGGCTACCGATATGCGCTCGGAGCTGCCTGAATACCATTTGCCCAAAGCATGGTTTTGGAAAGTCATTTGGCGTTTCCGCAGCTACTACTACCAAGTCATCTTGGCCACCATCATCATCAACTTCCTTGCGCTCGTCAGCTCCCTGTATGTGATGAACGTGTACGACCGCGTGATTCCCAACCAAGCCTATGAGACCTTGTGGGTATTGAGCATCGGCGTGGTCTTGGCGATTTTGTTTGAGTTTGCCGCCAAGATGATTCGCGGCCACTTGACCGATATTGCCGGCAAAAAAGCCGACCTGATCATCAGCTCCGCCCTGTTCCGCCGCGTGATGGCATTGCGTCTGGCAGACCGTCCTGCTTCTTCCGGTTCATACGCCAGCAACCTGCGCGAATTTGAAGCCGTGCGCGAGTTCATGACCAGTGCCAGCTTGTTGACCATCGTCGACTTGCCTTTCCTGTTGCTGTTTATCTTCGTGATTTCCATGGTCGGTGGCAAACTGGCACTCGTTCCCCTGACCATCATTCCGATTGTCGTGATTGTCGGTTTTGTCGTACAACGACCGCTCTCGCGCCACATTAACGAATCGATGAAAGAAGGTTCGCAACGCTCCGGCCTTGCCGTTGAAGCCATCGAAGGCATCGAAACCCTGAAAACCAACAACGCCACATCTTGGGCGCAACAACGTTGGGACGAATACACCGCCAAAACTTCCGCCTCTTCCATCAAAGTCAAAGACACCAGCAACTTCATGGTCAACTTTGCCGTTGCCATGCAGCAGCTCAATACCGTCTTTTTGGTCGTCGTCGGTACCTATCTGATTCATGCCGACAACCATGCGGAACGCATCACCATGGGTGCATTGATTGCCTCCGTGATTCTGTCCGGCCGTGCTTTGGCGCCATTGGCACAAATTGCCGGTTTGGCCACCCGCTTCCAACAGGCCAAACTTGCCCTCAAAGGCGTAAACGACATCGTTACCCGCCCTATCGAGCGCAATCCGGAACGCAAATATATTACTTTGGACAATGTTCAAGGCAATATTACCTTTGAAAACGTATCGTTCAAATATCAAGCCGACAACAACAGCGCGGTCGAAGATTTGCGCCTGACCATCAAACCGGGCGAAAAAGTCGGTA
Organism: Neisseria sp. P0009.S007; assembly: GCF_051962515.1. Classification (NCBI taxonomy): domain Bacteria; kingdom Pseudomonadati; phylum Pseudomonadota; class Betaproteobacteria; order Neisseriales; family Neisseriaceae; genus Neisseria; species Neisseria sp. P0009.S007. The sequence continues at coordinate 20,146 of NZ_JBQCVF010000011.1, forward strand.
TTTTGGGCCGTATCGGCAGCGGTAAAAGCACCATGCTCAAACTGGCCAGCGGTCTGTACGACACTGAAAAAGGCAACGTTACCCTTGACGGCGTCGATATGCGCCAGCTTGACCCCAACTTCCTGCGCGATCAAGTCCTGCTGTTGAGCCAATCGCCACGCCTGTTCCTCGGCACATTGCGTGAAAACATGGACTTGGCGCGTACCGGCAGCTACTCTACCGACCAAGACTTACTGACTGCACTCAACCGCTTCGGCCTCGACAAAATCATCCGCAACCATCCACGCGGTTTGGATATGCCTCTGGGTGAAGACGGCTTGGGCTTGTCCGGCGGTCAAAAACAAATCATCGCCCTGGCGCGTATGACCTTGCGCAACCCGAAAGTCGTCTTGCTGGACGAGCCGACCACCAGCCTGGACCAAGCCACTGAGCGTATGGCGCTCAATGCCATTGCCCAATGGGGTCGTAACCGCACTATGCTTTTGGTGACGCACCGTCCGCAAGTGCTGCAAATCGTCAACCGCATCATTGTGATGGACAATGGTAAAGTCGTGATGGACGGCCCACGTGACTTGGTATTGCAAAAACTCATGCAAAACGAACAAGCCAAAGCAGCCAACGTCAAACAACAGCAACAAGCTGCTGCAGTCAAACAGCAGCAACAACAAGCTGCCTCAGCCCCTCAATCGGCAGCACAATAAAGCAAAAGGCCGTCTAAAAATCTACTTACCCTTTCAGACGGCCTGCCCTAATGGTTAAAATCCACCAAACACAATAAAGATACACGATTATGAGCCGCGAAAACAACGTCAAATCCAAAGACCTACACCTCATCAACGACCTCAATGCCGCCCTTCAAAAAGAAAAACACAGCGGCCAATTTTGGGTCATCATCCTATTCTTCCTTTTCCTGATTGTCTTCGTCGTCTGGGCATACAACAGCCCTGTCGAAGAAGTGACCCGTGGCAACGGCAATATCATTCCCAGCAGCCGTGAGCAAGTAATCCAAAGCCTAGATCCCGGCATCGTCACCGAAATCATGGTTAAAGAAGGCGACATGGTCGAGAAAGATCAGATTCTGATGAAACTCGACGACACGCGTAGCTCCGCCGTTTTGCGTGAAAGCGAAGCCAAAGTCGAAAACCTCGAAGCTACTGTTGCCCGCCTTAAAGCCGAAGCCTACGGCACCAAGCTCTCCTTCCCTGATAGCGTGGGTCCCGAGCTTCGCCGTCGCGAAATCGCCGCCTACAAAGCACGCCGTCAAGCCATGACCGATGCCGTCAGCGGCCTTTCCCAAAGCAAGGCCGCACTTGACCGCGAAATCGCCATTACCGCACCTATGGTTGCCGAAGGCGTGGTTTCCGAAGTCGAACTCTTAAGAATGCGCCGTGAGTCTGCCGACTTGGCCACCCAAATTTCCGAACGCCGCAACCGCTACAAAGCCGATGCCAACAACGAACTTTTGCAAGCCGAATCCGAGCTGGCGCAATCCAAAGAAAACGTTGCCATGCGCGCAGACCCGGTTGAACGCTCGCAAATCCGCGCTCCTATGCGCGGCATCGTCAAAGGCATAAAAGTTACCACCATCGGCGGCGTTGTGAACGCAGGCGAAGACATCATGCAAATTGTCCCCGTTGACGACAAACTGCTGGTCGAAGCCTATATCCGCCCGCAAGACATCGCCTTTATCCGCGCAGGCCAACCTGCATTGGTTAAAGTCAGCGCATACGACTACTCCATCTACGGCGGTTTGGAAGGCAAGGTTACCCTCGTCGGCGCCGATACCGTCAGCAATTCCATGCAAAACCGTGCCAACGACTTAAAACTTGATCCGAACCAAGTTTATTACCGTGTTCTCGTCCAAACCGAAAACAACTCCCTGAAAGATAAAAACGGCAAACCCATGCCGATTATTCCGGGCATGGTTGCAACGGTAGACATCAAAACCGGTGAAAAAACCATCTTCCAATACCTGATCAAACCGATTACGCGTATGAAACAAGCGTTAAGCGAACGCTAATCGATAAAACGATAAAAGGCCGTCTGAACGTTTTCAGACGGCCTTTGATTTCTGTTTTCACTATGCCCGTTTATCCGGCAGGCAAATTACTTCTCCTTAAAAGCAGTACCGACAAACGTTCTTTTCGGATTGCCGCGCTCAACTTGATAGAGTTGCGCGTGCTGCTCCTGTGCAAAACTTCCAGCTTGTCCGGCATGATGCTCCGCCAGCTTTTGCGCCAATAACATGACCGCCAATTTTTTATTGGCGTGCTGGCTGCGTTCGCTCTCGACCCGCACGGAAATGCCGCTTTCTTTATGGGTGGCGCGGACGGCGCTTTCGGTTTTATTGACATGCTGCCCGCCTTTACCGCCAGAACGGCAGGTTTGAAACTCGATTCCGTTTTCAGACGGCATTTCATACATCTGCGGCATATCGGGCAAGCGGAAAACGCCTATATACCAATTTTTGCGCGGATGTTTCGAGCGGACAGGGCTGGGGCATACCCATTGGAGCGTCCCCTGCCAAGTTTGTGCCAAGCTTTCGGCTTTCTGCCCTTCCAATTTGAGCATTGCCGACAAAATGCCGTGCTTATCGGCGGTTTCGGTAACAAGTTCGGCATCAATGCCTTTGGCTTGGGCTTCGGCAAGCAGCTTGCCTAAGACGAAACGGGCAAATATACGGCACTCCGCCGGCCCTTGCGCGGTGGAAATTTGCAGATAAACCGCTGGTGTATTCTGTTTCATCTTTACGCTCCACACTCGCCGCCGGTTTTATAAGTCAAAACAGGTTTAAACCTCGCGACCAATTCAATCAAACCAGCATTTTTCATGGCGGCAATAACGCTGTCGATGCTTTTATAAGCCTGCGGCGCTTCTTCAAAAATCAAAGCTTTATCCTGACAAACGACTACGCTGCCAAATTCGGTCTGGCGCAGGCTGTCGGCAGTATATTTGTGCGACAGCCTGCCTTTGCATTCGCCGCGCTGCCACTTCCGACCTGCGCCGTGAGCCAAGGTGTTCAACGAAATTTGGCAATCTTCGGCAGGTCGGACCAGATAGCTGTAATCGCCGCGCGAGCCGGGTATCATGACCAAGCCTTTATCGGTGGGCGTTGCGCCTTTTCGGTGCAGCCAACCGGTTGTGCCGTCAATCTCGGTTTGTTCCAAAAAATTATGATGGACATCGAGCAGGCATATTCCTTCTGCGCGCCAACGGTCGAGCATTCTGGCCGCAATCAGACGACGGTTAAGGCTGGCAAATTCAAGGGCTGTTTGGTGTTCGGCAAGGTAGGCTGCTGCCGCTTCGCCCCCTTCTGCCAAACCTTGATGCCCAAAGGCGGCAATATGGCGTTGCAAAATCTGCTGGCCTAATCCGCGCGAACCGCTATGTACTAACAGTTGCAGATGGTTTTCATCAAAATCTATTGGGAGCAGATCGGCGCGATAAACAGTATCAACGGTTTGCAACTCGGCAAAATGGTTACCGCCGCCAATCGTACCTACGGCAAGACCGTCTGAAAATGGGAACATATCGACAGCGTCGCCTAATAATTCGACCTGTTCGTCTTTGTCTAGCGGCGTATCGATATTACCCAGCTGTTTGGCGAGTTTGGCCGGTTTGAGTTTGGCTGCGCGTAAATCGGTCTGCCAAAACGCCATACCGCAACCGATATCATTCCCAATCAGGGCAGGATAAAAATGACGGTCGCTGAAAAATGCCGCGCCAACCGGATAACCGCGCCCTACGTGTAAATCCGGCATTCCGGCAACGCGTAACATATGCGGTAATCGGGCGGTGGTTTCGAGCTGTGCGACAGCGTTGCCTTCAATCCATGTATTTGAATCGGCAATAATTTGAATATGATGGGGATAATTGCCCATGTGTTTATGCTTTCTTTAAAACGGATAGAAACCGTCAGCAGATGACAATAAATATCCACCGTCTGCAAAATGTTCAGACGGCCTGGTTTCTAGCCGATAATCGTAGGGAAAGCAGCCCGAAGCGGGCGACATGGAATGCGAAAAGCGTTATCCGAAAATCAGACCGACGCTTGGGCTGCAAAGAATGTGATTGAGCGGATTGAAGTATTGCGTGTCATGGCTTGCTCCTTTCTTTGCATGAAAATATTAAAAACGTTCGGATTATAGAGGATTCATTTCCAATCATGCAAACTTACTGACATCAATCTGCCAATAATGTTGCATAAATGGCAACTATTGAGAACATAATTTAGGCCGTCTGAAAACTTTTCAGACGGCCTTTGATACCCAATAATCCTTACAAAACAACGGTCGGATAAGAGCCGACAACTTTCACGAAGGAAGCGCGTTCGCCCAAAAGCTGTAAGGCTTTTTGGACATTTTCATCGCTTTGATGGCCTTCGATGTCGATGAAGAACAGGTATTCCCACAAAACCGATTTGCTTGGGCGGCTTTCAAATTTGGTCATGGAAATGCCTAATTCGGTAAAAGGTTGCAACAAAGAAGTAACGGCACCGGCACGGTTGGGTGCGGAGACGACCAAAGAGGTTTTATCGTTGCCGCTGCGGCCGGTTTCTTGATGGCCCATCACCAAGAAGCGCGTGGTGTTGTTCGGTTCGTCTTCGATACACTCGGCGGCAAAGCTCAACTGATAAATTTCCGCCGCGATACGTCCGGCAATGGCGGCCACATTCGGGCTGTCAGATTCGGCAACCAGACGCGCTGCTTCGGCATTGCTGGCTACGGCGATACGTTCGGCATTGGGCAGGTTGCGGCCGAACCAGTCGTTGCATTGCGCCAAGGCTTGGGCATGGGCGAAAACTTTGGTAATGCCGCCGATTTCGTGGCTGTCTTTACGCAGCAGGTTGTGATGAATGCGGACAACTACTTCGCCGCAGGCTTTCAACGCGGTTACGGCCAGCAAGTCCAAAGTACGGCCCACCGAACCTTCTGTCGAGTTTTCTACCGGCGCCACCAAATAATCGGCTTGGCGCGTTTCAACTTGTTTGAAGCAGTTGTCGATGGTGGTACACGCCATGGTGTGTGCGGCGTGGCCGAAATGTTTGATGGCGGCTTGCTGGGTAAATGTCCCCTTCGGGCCCAAATAGGCAATCGTCAGCGGACGCTCCACCGCCAAACATTCGCTCATAATCTCGCGAAACAGCCGGGTAACCGATTCGTCCGGCAAGGGGCCGCGGTTCAAATCCTGAATCCGGCGCAAAACGGCTACTTCCCGTTCAGGACGGTACACCGCGCCTGTCCCTTTCAATTCGCCGATAGCATGCGCATGACCGGCGCGCTCGTTGAGCAAACGGAGGATTTCCGCATCGATACTGTCGATGGCATTGCGGTGCGGCAATAATTGTTCGTCTATGGATAAAGGCATAAGCTGTCTCGCAATTTTGTGAGGGATATTTTCATTTTAACATTAAAGGCCGTCTGAATTCCGTTTTCAGACGGCCTCAACACTATCTTTATCTAACTTTATCGTCTATCAGGTTTGCAAACGCCGCCAATTCCATCATAATTAAGCCTTTTGAACGACAAGGCCTATTCCATGCACTCAAACGGACTGTACACCCGTTTTCTGCCCGATGAAGAAGCAACCCTGAAACTGGGTGAAGAATGGAGCAAGCAGCTTTCCGCTCCGCTGACCATCTATCTTGAAGGCGGGCTGGGTGCAGGCAAAACCACGCTGACACGCGGGATTTTGCGCGGACTGGGACATACGGGCGCAGTCAAAAGCCCGACTTACACCATTGTCGAATCTTATCCGCTGGATGCATTCACCCTCCACCATTTCGACCTCTACCGCTTTACCATGCCCGAGGAATGGGAAGATGCCGGTTTGGACGAATTGTTTGCGCCCGACAGCATCTGCCTCATCGAATGGCCGCAGCAAGGTGGGGAATTCACGCCTCTGGCAGACATTACCATTACATTGACGTACACCGATAAGGGCAGAACCTGCACCTTTTCCGCCCACACAAACCAAGGCCGAAAAAGTTTAGAATCATGGTCAAATTAACTAGAAGACACATTCTCCGTCAAGGCACAGGACTATTTCTCACCCTCACGCCCGTTGGTGCCGCATTGGCCAAACCGGCCTCTCCTGCGCAATTCCTTGCCGTCCGCATTTGGCCGGCGAACGCCTACACACGCGTTACCCTTGAGAGCAACCACTCGATGAAATACCAACATTTTATGTTGGACAACCCCAGCAGGTTGGTCGTGGATATTCAAGGTGCGGAAATCAACAGCGTCCTGCAAGGCATTTCCAGCAAAGTGCTGTCTAACGACCCTTTTATCCGCAGCATTCGTGCCGGTCAAAATACGCCCAATACCGTGCGTATCGTCATCGACCTCAAACAAAGCACCCATCCGCAAGTCTTTGCGCTCGCCCCCGTCGGCAACTTCAGAAACCGCTTGGTTATCGACCTCTATCCGCACGGCGCAGATGCCAACGACCCGATGATGGCCTTGCTCAACGGCAATGTTCCCAAACAACGTCAAAATACCAATATCGCATACGACACCCCTGCCCCTAAAAACAATCGCGGCAGCGGCGGCAACCGCCGTCCCGTGATTATGATCGACCCCGGTCACGGTGGCGAAGATCCTGGCGCAATCGGCCCGAGCGGCCTCAAAGAGAAAAACGTCGTACTCTCCATTGCACGCGAAACCAAAAAACGCCTCGAGGCCTTGGGTTACAACGTATTCATGACGCGCAACGAAGACATCTTTATCCCATTGGGCGTACGCGTTGCCAAAGGCCGTGC
>NZ_JBQCVF010000011.1:27005-30130 GCF_051962515.1 Neisseria sp. P0009.S007
TTGGGTTACAACGTATTCATGACGCGCAACGAAGACATCTTTATCCCATTGGGCGTACGCGTTGCCAAAGGCCGTGCGCGCAATGCCGACGTATTCGTATCCATCCACGCCGATGCCTTTACCAGCCCGTCCGCTCGCGGTACCGGCGTATATATGCTCAATACCAAAGGCGCGACCAGCTCGGCGGCAAAATTCCTTGCCCAAACCCAAAACAACGCCGACGCCATCGGCGGTGTACAATCCAGCGGCAACCGCAACGTCGACAACACGATTTTGGACATGACCCAAACCGCAACCCTGCGCGACAGCCGCAAGCTCGGCCATTCCGTCTTGACCGAATTGGGCAAACTCAACCAACTGCACAAAGGCCGCGTTGACGAGGCCAACTTTGCCGTCCTCCGCGCGCCGGACGTTCCGTCCATTTTGGTGGAAACCGCCTTCCTCTCCAACCCTACCGAAGAGCGGCTGCTCGGCAGCGAATCCTTCCGCCAACAATGCGCCCAAGCCATTGCCACCGGTATTCAAAAATACATCAATACCGCCGTTTTACGACGCGGTTAATGGCTTGATGAAACAAAGGCCGTCTGAAAATTTTTCAGACGGCCTTATCTTTTCAAGCAATCTATTTAACCGCACTTCCCTACCGCAGCCGGATAGACGGATACCTTCGTCTGCGTCAATGCAAACAGGTTTTCCAACTGCATTTGCGCCTGACGGTTGGCATGTTCCAAAATCTCAGCCCTACATGCGCTTTGCAATACCTGCCGTTTCGCCTCTTCCTGCACCGTCTTAAATACCGACTTATCCATAGGCAGCAAATTAAACGAGCCGGTCTGAATATCGTACACTTCGATATTTTCCAAATCCACGCTCAAAATTTCCACCGCCGGCAGGCTGATTAAGACCTTGTCGTCCACAATATTGACATTGTCCGCGCCTAACTTGTCCAAATCCAAACCAGCCAACACCTTACCGCGCACAATAAAAATACCGCTTTGTGAATCCTGCCACAGCCTGCGCCAATCCCCTTTTTTCTCCGTACGGATAATCGTATCGATATAAAATGCCGTACTTTCCAAGCGGTTCATCTGCTTAATCTGCATCAAAACCCCCTCACGGGACAAAACCTGATGTTCTTCGTTCTGACCATGCAGGGCATAAAACCAGCCGCCCGCAGCCGTCAGCGCACACAACACCAGCACGACCAATCCGCGTCCAAGCATTTTCATTTCAAACATCCCCCATTAAAATAATCATCAAAACATTCCCCATATTCTCCCAAAACCGTCAATTTCAAGCCATACCCAGGCCGTCTGAAACAATAAATTTCATTACCAAAAAGTAATAAAAATCTCAACAAACAAAGTTTGCCTTTTGGTAAATACAAGACTACAATCCATTACACACAATTCAATTTCATCTCATCATGAATACCACCGACCTGCGCCGCCACAACCTGCGGCAATGGATAACACAACACCACAACGGCCAGCAGACCAAGTTTGCCCAAGCCATTTCTATCAACCAAGGCGAGCTGTCCGCCCTACTGAAAAACAAATCTTTCGGCGAGAAAAAAGCCCGAAAAATCGAGCAGGCAGCAAATATGCCTGACATGTGGTTGGATCAAGACCACCAAGACCGCCACGCCCCCACCATCAGCCAAGAAAGAAATACCATGTCCCACATCTCCACCATCCCTGAAATCCTAGCAGACATCAAAGCCGGCAAAATGGTCATCATCACTGATGCCGAAGACCGAGAAAACGAAGGCGACTTGCTGATGGCCGCCCAATTCGTTACCCCCGAAGCCATCAACTTCATGATCAAAAACGCACGTGGCCTGGTCTGCCTGCCGATGGACGGCGAAATGGTCGAAAAACTCGGCCTGCCCATGATGACCCAAAAAAATGGCGCACAATACGGCACCAACTTTACCGTCTCCATCGAAGCCGCCCACGGCATTACCACCGGCATTTCCGCCGCCGACCGCGCCCTGACCATTCAAACTGCCGTTTCCCCATCCGCCAAACCTGAAGACATCGTCCAACCCGGCCACATCTTCCCTCTCCGCGCCCAAAAAGGCGGCGTACTCGTCCGCGCCGGACACACAGAAGCCGGCGTCGATCTGGCACAAATGAACGGTCTGATTCCCGCCGCCGTCATCTGCGAAATCATCAACGACGACGGCACCATGGCACGTATGCCCGAACTGATGAAGTTTGCCGAAGAGCACAACCTCAAAATCGGCACCATTACCGACCTCATCGAATACCGCAGCCGTACCGAAAGCCTGCTCGAAGACATGGGCAACGCACCCGTACAAACCCCGTGGGGCGAGTTCCAACAACACGTTTACGTCGACAAACTCTCCGGCGAAACCCACCTCGCCCTTGTCAAAGGCACACCCTCCGCCGAAGAAGAAACCCTCGTCCGCGTCCATGAACCCTTCAGCGTCATGGACTTCATCCAAGCCAACCCGCGCCATTCATGGTCGCTGCCCAAAGCCCTTGAGCGCATCCAACAAGCCGAAAGCGGCGTAGTCATCCTCCTGCACCGTACCGAAGACGGCGCCACCCTGCTCGACCGCACCCTGCCCAAAGGCGCCAACCAAGCCTACAAATGGGACAGCAAAAGCTACGGCATAGGCGCACAAATCCTCGCCGGCCTCAACGTCAAAAAACTGCGCGTCCTCGGCCAGCCGTCATCCTTCACCGGCCTCACCGGCTTCGGCCTCGAAGTCGTCGGCTTTGAAGAAGCTGAAAAATAATCTTGCTTGATTGATGCTCAAAGCAAATGAAACAAAAGGCCGTCTGAAAGTTTTCAGACGGCCTTTTAAGTTTATTATCCAATTCAAAAACAGCGAATATAAAAAAAGCCGACACACCTTTCCGATGTATCGGCTTTCGTTATCTGCTTAACGCTTAATTTCTGCCGGGCAATTCTTTTTCGCTCAATGGTTTGATGTACCAAATATCGCGGCAGTAGTCGGCGATGGAGCGGTCGGATGAGAAGAAGCCCATGTTGGCGATATTGATCAAGGCTGATTTGCGCCATGCGGATACGTTGCGGTAGTGTTCGTCCGCTTTGTATTGCGTGTCGATGTAGCTGCGGAAATCGGCCATCAG
>NZ_JBQCVF010000012.1:0-7208 GCF_051962515.1 Neisseria sp. P0009.S007
TTCAAACTGTTCCAGTTTCACGCCTGCCAATGCTGCTTGCAACTCGAAACCTATGGAGCAGCAGCCTGCCGCAGCGCTGATCAGGTATTCCACCGGATTTGGGGCGGCGTTTTCACCGCCCATGTTTTTCGGTTCGTCTGTGGTAAAGGCAGGGAAGCGGCGCACGGAGATTTCATTCTTCGTGCCGGATACCCAGCGCGAATCGGCGCGTAATACTGCCTTGCCTTTTGCATGGTCGTTTTCAACCGCTGCCATGGTAGTTCGGAAACGTTCGATATCTAACCCGTTAATCATGTTTTGTCCTTTCATATGATGAATTACAGATGGTTTTTCGCTACACTTATACGCCCATTTTCCACGCGGAGATGCGTTTCAAATTATCCACCGTGTCGTGATTGACGATGGCGGCAAACGTGCCGTCCAGTTTGGCAATTTCGGCTTTGTCTTCATCGCTGAGGGCAAAATCAAAGACATTCAGGTTTTCCGCCATACGTTCGGGTTTGGTAGATTTTGCCAATACAATGATGCTACGTTCCACCAGCCAGCGGGTAATCACCTGCGCCACGGATTTGCCATATTTCGTACCAATTAGCGACTGACAAAATGGTGGGCAAAAGCCCACCGCTTCAAGTTGATGTTTTATCATTAACCGAACACTTTTTTCAAATGTGCTTGGTAGTCTGCGAAGTATTGTTCTACTTGTGGATTTTTAACTACATCGTTACATGTAAATGTCGGTAGACGGGTCAAACCGATGAACTCGTTGAGTTTGTGGAAAGGCATGTACACAGCATCCACATCTTTGCCTTCAAAGAAGTCGCCTTCACGGGTGAACGCTTCAATCGGCGCATTCCAAGTAAGCGAAAGCATGTGTTTTTTGCCTTGCAATAAACCACCTGTACCGAAGCCTTCGGTCGGGCTGACACGATGACGGCCATCACTGTGGTAAAGCTTGCCGTGTCCGGCGATAAATACTTCGTCTATGTATTTCTTCACTGTCCAAGGCTCGTGCATCCACCAAACAGGCATCTGCCAAATCACGGCATCCATCCACAAGAATTTTTCGATTTCTGCCTCAATATCATAGCCAGCATCAATCACAGTTTCTTTTACATTGTGTCCAAGTGCGGTCAAAACTTCTTTTGCTTTTTTGTGAAGCGTGTTGTTTAACTCACCATGCGAATGGCCGAATTCTTTTCCACCGTTTAATAATAAAATGTTCATTTTTACTCCTAGAATAAATAATTTATAAAAAAGGTAAAAAAAGGATGTGATGTTTACGGATATTGTCTTCTGTTTACTATCATGAAAGTGCAGTCATTTTATGATTTGTTTTTATTGAGATCAATAGGGTTTGGCTTTATTATGCAATGAATTAAATTCACTAATAAAAGAGAGTTTAAAGAGAAAATGCAGAACTTTAACGAACTGAATTATTTTTTGACGTTGGCGCAAACACAGAGTTTTGTAAAAGCGGGACAGCTTTTGGGGATTTCTTCTTCGGCGCTGAGCCATAGCATGAAAAATTTAGAAACGCGGCTAAATTTGCGTCTGTTCAACCGCACTACACGCAATGTGTCGCTGACCGAAGCCGGGCAGCAGCTTTTCGACCAACTTTTCCCGCTTTATCAAGCCATAAACCAAGAAGTCGATGCATTAAATGATTTTTTGAATACGCCATCGGGATTGATTCGCATCAACGCCCCGTCGATGGCAGCGGAAGCCGTGTTGTATCCAAAATTAAAGCCGATTTTGAACCAATACCCGAAAATCCGCTTGGAAATCGTGGTGGACGATCGTTGGGCAGATATTGTGAAAGAAGGATTTGATATGGGCGTTCGGTTAGGTAACAAGGTAGCGAAAGAGATGATTGCCGTACCAATTTCTGTGCCGTTCAAAATGGCGTTGGTCGCCTCGCCCGATTACTTGGCACAACACGGCTCACCGAAAAATATTGATGATCTGCAACAGCACCGCCTTATCGGCATAAAACTCTCCGCTGAACACGGCACGGAGATGCAGTGGGAATTCAAATACAAAAAAGAGCTGATTACGTTCACACCAAAATCGCAGTTTTCCATCAACAATCATCTGCGTCTGCAAGCCGTTTCAGACGGCCTTGGCATCACTTGGCTGCCACATATCATCGCCGCAGACGCACTCCATTCTGGGCAGTTGGTTGAGCTGTTACCCGAGTATGCCATCACTTACGATCCGCTTTACCTCTATTACCCCAGCCGCCGCGGGCATTCCAATGTGTTTAAGTTGATTGTGGATGCGTTAAAAGTAAAAGCCGTCTGAAATTTCAGGCGGCCTTTTTAATAACAAAGTGCGGTCAATTTCCAGCACTTTTTATCAATCCCTTTTCTTCACCAAAACAACGCATTAAGCAATCCAATACGGTGCGTACTTTTGCTGATTGGGTGCGATGTGCGGTGGTGGCATAAAGGGTGCGGGTGGGAAGTGTGTGTTCAGGTAATACAATGCTTAACTGACCATTTTCTATCAAAGGCGCCACATCGCCAGAAAGCAACACCGCCAACCCCATGCCGGCACAGGCATATTCTCGTGCGACCAGTGAAGAATCTGGGCAATCGGTGCGATTTTCGGGCAGCGTTTCCGGTAGCCCTAAACACTTGAATGCGTGTAGCAGGACATTGCTATTGTGATTAAGCCAGTCGGCATTGAGTAAATCTTGCGGCTGGGCAATGGGGTGTTCACGCAAATAGTCTGGTGAAGCGCAAATCAAGGTTTGCCATTGTGCCAACGGGCGCGCGATGCTGTCGGGATCGTCAGGATGTAAAACAACGCGGATAGCGATATCGGTATCGTTTTGCAAATCCACCAAGCGGTTGTTTTCATTGAGTATTAAGCGAATTTTTGGGTAACGATGTCGTAAGGTTTGCACGGTACGTTTCATCGGTTCAACCGCGCTATAACCGGTCGGTAGGCTGATGCGGACTTCACCTTCCGGTTCGGTTTGCAAAATACCCATTTCGCGCTCAACGGCATCGTGCCAGTCGGTTAATTGACGGGCGTATTGCTGCAACTGCCGCCCTTCTGCCGTCGGCGTGAGGCTGCGTGTGGTGCGGTTAAGCAATTTGACGCCGTAATGATTTTCCAGCTTGCGAATGGCTTGACTGATTGCGCTGGCGGTCATGCCCAAATGCGGCGCGGTGGCATTCATACTGCCGTATTGCAGCACGGTGGCAAAAATATAGATAAGTTTGAATTGCTCCATTATAAAGCCTTTCTTAAAACTGTTTATTTAATTTGATAGATTATCAAGTTAATTAAAGTAATATACAATATATTTCATTACAAACAGATGAAGCAAGGAGTACTTTATGCCACATATCAATATCAAATGTTGTCCAAAGAACCTGTCTGAACAGGAATTGCAAGCCTTTGCAGATGATTTAACGGCTTTTGCCAGCGAGCGTCTAAACACGCCTGCAGAATTCATCACTATTGCCTACACTGAAATTCCGGATGATGAATGGAAAGAAAAGGTTTGGGACAAAGAAATTGAGCCAAATGTAGAGAACCTGTTACGTAAACCCGAATATGACATGTAACCTGCGCGTATCATCAAAACCCTAAAAAAACGACCGCACTTTACTCAGGAGAACAGCATGAAAGCATTTAAAAAATTAGGGTTTAGCGTACTTTTCGCCACTCTTGCAACGAGCAGTTTTGCCGGTGAACCGTTGCGCTATTTTGGACAAAATGAAACTGCCTACCATAGCCAAGTGCCTTATGGGAACAATGAAAAAGTTGGTCGTTATGCGACGGCAAGTGATGGGGCGAAAATTTATTTTGAACGCTATGGCAAAGGCTCACCTGTAATTGTTTTGCATGGCGGATTAGTGGGTTCAACAGCTGAAATGGGCGAGTTTATTGACCGTTTAAGCCAAAATCATGAAGTCATCGCCATCAGTACACGCGGTCATGGCAAATCTGAAGTCGGCAGTGTTGCGCCAACTTATGCACAAAAAGCGGCTGATGTGCTTGCCGTATTAAAAGCCGCACAAATTAACGGTAAAGTGGATTTGCTCGGCTTTTCAGACGGCGCTTATACCGCCCTCACCTTTGCTGCCGATTATCCCGAACAGGCAGCCAAAATTATTGCTATCGGTGCCGGCGAATGGAAACGTGGTTTTATTCAAGGCGGGGGAAATAAACGTGCAAGCTATGAACAAATCCGCCAGTTAGATCCAAGTTATTGGGAAATGCAACAAAGCATTCGCCCCAACCTACAACAAACGGCAACGTGGTTTGACAATGCGCAGAAAAATTATGACAACACCCAAGTTGGCAAAGAGACATTTGGTAAGATCCAATCGCCGGTGTTGTTTGTGGTTGGCGAAGACGATGCCAATGCACCCTTGGATACAGTCATCAACGCCTATCGCATGACACAGAATGCCGATTTATCCGTTATCCCTAATGCGCCACATCCGGTATTTGTCTTGAACTTCCCGGCTGTTTGGACTATTGTAGAACCGTATTTGAATAACAAATAATGAAAGGAAAACAAAATGCTTAAATTATTTACTTTACCCGGTGAAGGTAAAATTCGCAGTTCATCACCTTTCGCTTGGAAAACTGAAGCGATGCTGCGTTTATCCGGCTTAGATTTCGAAAAAGAATATGTTGCCGATCTCAGCAAAATGCCTAAAGGCAAAGTTCCGGTATTGCAGGATGGCGAGAAGTTGATCCCTGATAGCTCTCTCATTCAGCGTTATCTAACCGAAACCTACGGCATTGATTTAGATAAACATTTAACGCCTGAACAAAAAGCGATTGCTGAAGCCTTTCGCCGTATGACAGAAGAACATTTATATTGGATGGTCGTATATAACCGTTTCGTCGATCCTCTCAGCAAACCATTTATGATGAAGGCAATGTTTGATGGCATGCCGACCGAACAAGCCGAAGCGATTTTTGCTGTGTTACAGGAAAACGCGAAAAAAGAAATGTACGGACATGGTATCGGAAGACACACACAATCTGATATTTACGCCTTCGGAAAAGGAGATTTAGACGCCATTAGCAACTACTTAGGCACAAAACGCTACTTTTTCGGCGAAGAATTAACCTCCGTTGATGTGGCCATCGTGCCTGTTGTTGCAAACCTGATTCTTACCCCCATCGACACTGAAATTGCGCTATATGCAAGAACCAAAGCAAATTTAGTCGCCTATATTGAACGTTTCGATCAGGCAGTATTTGGAGAATAAAGTAAAAAATCAAAGGCCGTCTGAAATGTTTCAGACGGCCTTTTATTTATATCTCCCAGTCTTTTCTCAGCAAATCCTTTATTATTTGATCGGCTACTAATCAATTACCTACTCCAACTTTAACAATGGAAAGTGGACAATCTATTCAATCCGGTTATGCCGCACCAACGCTATACGTTTCGCCCTTGCTGTCCGCTTGGCCGACAATGGCAGCAACGGCAGCGGCCAAGCCGTTGCGCGTCATGTATTTTTGCGGAATTTCTTGGGCATTTTGTGTCAAGGTATAGGCATTATCTTCGCCATCGGCAAGGCCGCAGGGGCGCAGGATGGTCCAAATCAAACCGCTTTGTTTGAGATAGATTTCGGCTTCTGTTTTGGCACGGACGGCTTCACCTAGTGCCTGTTTGAACGGCTCGCTCATCATGTCCCATTGTTCACCGCAGCCCATGCTGGTAATCAGTACAAAGCGGGCTTGCGGATTGGCGGCTTTCGTGGCGGCAATAATGTTGATATTGCCCAGCGCATCGCTGCGGATACCCTCTTCGTTTTTGCCGCCGACAAAACTGATCACGGTATCAGGATGGTATTGTGCCAACGCTTTATCGAGCGCGTCGGCATCAAGCGCATCGGCGACAACGGTTTGAATATTGTGTTCGACAAAAAAACTGTCTTCAGACGGCTTTCTTAATACGGCGACGGTATCGGCTGAGTCAGTCAATGTGCGGATATAGGCGCGGCCGGACGGGCCGTTGGCTCCGAAGATGAGTTGCATGTTTGGGGCTCCTTTGTATGGTAGATGTTTATTGTTAGAAAATCCGCTCCTCTACGCGGCAAGGAACGGATTTTCAGGCCGTCTGAAACCGTTTAAGCGGCATCAAACAATTTGCGCATGGCTTCGATTTGATGTTGTTTCAACTCGCCTGCTTCGTCGCGACCGACAAAAATTTTAAACATGGCGCCACCGTTGCGGTTGATAAAGTTGAGCGAGCAAGTGGCTTTACCCATGAACGGGCGTTCCAAAAGGTAGATGGAAGCGCAGTTTTCATAGTAGATGTGGCCGTGTACGCCGCCATCAGTTTCGGGATGGTCAAAGTTGTAGAAACCGCGGCCGACTTTGCCGTTAGGCAGTTTGCCGCTGACTTCGACGATGGCATCGGGGGTGTGGGCGATGAAGGTAACGGATTCATCCCATGCGGCGACGGCTTGGAGGATTTCGACGATGCGGCTGCCTTCGGTTTGGCGGATGCAGTTTTCAGGCAGGCAGCGGATGACGTCTTCAAAGCTGCATTGGTTTTGCGCGGCGAGCATTTCGAGCACTTGGCCGGGATTTTTTTCCAATGATTGGCGCAACATGATTTGTTGTTCGGATGAAAGTTTTTGCATGGTTTGATCCTTTTCTTGAGTCGGAAGAGTGAGCATGAGTTTGCGGATAAGGGTGGGCGACCAATAACGGCCGCTGGTATTCAAACGGATCAGGCCGTCTGAATCGGGTTCTTTAAAAAGCTGCATTTCCTGCCATTGGGCAATCAGCTTTTGCGCTGCTTTATTGCCGTCAAACAATAATGGATTCAGACGGCCTGTTTCAATATCGTGCTGGACTTTGCTGAGCAGTGCTTTATTTGGACTATGGCCGCTCATAAATGCGATGTTTTTCTCGCCTTTCGGCGTGGCGAGATAACTCTCCAAATCACCCTGCACCTGATAGCTGAAACCGCCGAAGTTACCGCCAGCGCCGGAGCCGAACGCCAAACAGGGAATGTCGGATTTGATCAGGGTATTGTAGCGGTTGCGCTCGCCGCGGCCAGGATAGGCGAAGTGGCTGTTGCTGACTTGTTCCCAGCCTTTTTCCAGCAGTGTTTCAACCGTGTAGGCATATTGGTCTGCCTGGATATCGAAACCCGGCGGTGTCGGAAATGCGCCTTTTTCAATCATGCGGTTGATGGGCAGCATGGGATAAAGGTTGAA
>NZ_JBQCVF010000012.1:7308-10946 GCF_051962515.1 Neisseria sp. P0009.S007
ATATCGAAACCCGGCGGTGTCGGAAATGCGCCTTTTTCAATCATGCGGTTGATGGGCAGCATGGGATAAAGGTTGAACGCGTACGTATCCAAACCGGACAGGGGCAGCTCGGCGGCGCGAGCGATATCGTTTTGCCAAACGTCATCGGTTTGATTGGGCAGGCCAAACATCAAATCGGCCACAATCACGGCATCGAGTTCGCACAATTTTGCCAAATATTCAAACGCCTCGTCGCCGCTGTGTTTGCGGCCGAGACGGCGGCGGATGGCGGTATTGAAAGTTTGTACGCCGATGGAGATTCGGTTGGCGCCTGCTTCGATGCAGGCCTGTGCTTTTTCCAAATCGAAATGGCTCATGCGCCCTTCGATGGTGAATTCGCAATCTTCGGCAAGCGGCAGATATTGGTAACAGGCACGAATCAGGCGGACGAGGTCTTCCGTAAGCAACGCGGTCGGCGTACCGCCCCCGAAATAAACGGCTCGGATTTTGCCCTCGCCTGTACGGACTTCGGCTTCAGTGGCCATTTCTTCGATAATTTTGTCGGTGTACACGCTGCTTTGGCTGTCCTTCCACGCATTACGGTAGAAGCCGCAAAAAACGCAATGGTTGGCGCAAAATGGAATATGCAGATAAGCAAGCGCGTCCACATCGGTGGCATGGGGAAGCTTTTTCTTCCAAATGTTCTGCCATTGGGGACGCGGCATTGGAACGCCGCCCCAAACCGGCATCAATGCCTGACGTTCGGGAAATGCCTTGGGCGCGGATTGTTTCGGAGTCCAAACAAGCTGCTGTACCATGATAATGATTAATAAAAATTATTAATAAGATTGATATATTAAATAACCATCATCGTTTTCTTGTCAATAATTTTGAGTAATTAAAAATCAGTATTATTTTAAAATATTGTATTCTATAAATAATTAAATGTATTTCTATTTGATGGAAATCGGCATTTTACTTGTGAAATGTGTAAAATTTGGTTCTTCAAGTCAGGAACATCCTCCCATCTCGTTTGATTTTTGAACGATAAAATAAATTTTCTTTATCGTTTTTTAGACGGCCTGTTGGCGCTCAGCTTCTGAAATAAAACCCTGCTTCATCTTCGCAACGGCGTATCTGCCAACCGTAAACCGATTCAAGCAAGTCGGGGCGCATCACTTCGCCCACCTTGCCTGATGCAATGACTTTTCCCTTATTCATCAAGATAATATGTTCCGCATAACGCGCGGCGAGGTTTAAATCGTGCAATACCATTATTGATGAGGCACGGCTTGAATGCCCGACCAAATACTGCATCAGGCGGTGTTGGTGGCGGATATCGAGATGGTTGCACGGTTCGTCCAAAAGCAAGACCGGCGCATTTTGCAACAGGGCGCGGATGATGTTGGCGCGTTGCTGTTCGCCGCCTGAGAGCTTGCCGATACGCTTATCCGCCAATGCTGTCAAATCAAAATAATCGAGCAACTCGTCCGACCATTCATGGTTCAGACGGCCTTTTTGTACGAATGACGCCAACGCAATGTATTCGCGTACGGTCATCGGCATATTGTAACGGCCATGCTGCCCGACCCATGCCACCCTGCCCGCACGGATTTGCGGCGCAATGGCCTCACCGAAAAGAGTGATTTTCCCCTGCCCTGTTTGCCCGATTAAGGCACGCAGTAAAGTAGATTTACCCGCACCATTCGGGCCGATAATGACGGTCATGCCCGAAGGTATATCCAGTTGATCGATTTCAAGCAGGGTTTTGTCTTGGACGCGGACGGAAAGATTACGGATTTGAAATAAGGTATGCATGGCAAAAGATATGGTGCAATGAAGTTTCAGACGGCCTGTTTAGGCATCAACGGCTTTTCAAAGGCTTGATAAACAAATACATAAAAAATGGTCCGCCCAATAAGGCAATCACGATACCAACCGGCAGATCGACAGGGTATGTTAGCCAGCGCGCCGCGCCGTCCACCACCATCAAAAATACTGCGCCCAACCAAGCCGACAGCGTAATCAGTTTGCGGCGACTGCCGCCGACGGTTTGCGCCAGCACATTGGGGATCATCATGCCGAGAAAACCGATGATGCCCGAAAGCGATACCGCCGCCCCCGTCATCAATGCCGCGCCGATTACGGTTTGCACACGCAATGCCCCGACCGACACCCCCATACTGGCAGCCGTGTCTTCGCCCGTCATCAAAACGTCCAGCCGCCTGCCTGCCGACAGCAAAATCAGAAAACCGGGCAACATGACCGCGATTGCCGCGACAGGCGATGAGAAACCGGCTTCGGCAAGGCTGCCCGACAGCCATGTGGTCGCGCTGCGCAATACCAAATCGTCAGATAAAAACAAAATCATACTGACCACCGCGCCCGAAAACGCGCTCAACACAAACCCCAACACCAGCAATCCCAAAGTACCGCCGCCGAGCAGTTTATGCACCGCCAAAATCAGCAGGCACACACCCAATGCACCGAGAAAAGCCGCGCCCGGCACACCCATCTCGCCACCGCCCAAAGCCAATAACACAATTACGCCCAAGGCCGCCCCACCCGACGTCCCGATTAAACTCGGATCGGCCAGCGGGTTCTCAAATAAAGCCTGTAATGCCGCCCCCGAAGCGGACAAACCGGCTCCAACCAAAAGCGCGGTATAGATGCGTGGTAAACGAATTTGGCGGACGGTTTCATCCATCGCCAACGGCGACTCCCACGCGCCAAAGCCGATGCCGCAGCACAAATAAACGGCGGCGGCAGTAAGCAGCAGGCAGAGGGTAAGGATATGCGGTTTCATGACATCATGCGGTTTAAGCGGATTGAGGGACGGTTTCAGACGGCATTTTTAAGACAACCGTTTTGCTTCCTACTCAACAAGAAGGAACAAATCGAGGCCGTCTGAAAACAAAAATCGGGCAGAGTTTTCAAAACAGGTGCGTTTATTTCGCCAAACCATGCAAACGCTGAATCACTTGTGGCGTATCCAGACCATAACGGAACATATCGTTGGCCTTCCACAAATAAATCTTGCCGTTTTTCGCGGCAGGCGAGCCGGCGATTTCGGGGCGTGCGGCAAAGGTTTTGACGTTGCCTATCATAGCGGTGTTGTGGTCGGCAATAATGATGATATCGGGTTTGGCCGCAATCCATGCCTCACGCGTCATCGGTTTGAGACCGTCAATGGCGGCTGCGGCATTGATACCGCCGGCGCGGCGGATGATTTCGTCGGCGGCAGTGTTTTTGCCCGATACGATGCGCCCGTCGTAGCTGAAGAGGTAGCGTTTGCCGCTGGAAGGCTGTTGTTTCATATCCGCCTGCCACTTACCGGCCAACTTATCCGCCTGCGCGCTTTTACCGATAAGCTGACCGATGTTGCGGATACTTTGCGGATAGGCGGCGATGCTGTCATCGGGCGCAACATTGACGGCTTTAATGCCTGCTTTTTGCAGGTGGGTAAAAATATCGGCAGGCTGCGCCATCCATGAACCGATGGCGATGTCGGGTTTGGCGGCCACAATCGGTTCAACCGTCAGGCGGCGATGAATGCCGATACTGGGCTTGTTTTTCAATGCCGGATTTTGAACGGTCTGATCGCGGCCGACGATTTCGTCCAATGCGCCGAGCGCGGCAACGATGTCTGCCGTATCGGG
>NZ_JBQCVF010000012.1:11046-29614 GCF_051962515.1 Neisseria sp. P0009.S007
GGATTTTGAACGGTCTGATCGCGGCCGACGATTTCGTCCAATGCGCCGAGCGCGGCAACGATGTCTGCCGTATCGGGGGTCAACACGACGATGCGTTGCGCGTGTGCAGTGCCGGTCAACGAAATAAGTGCGGAAAGCAGAAGGAGTTTGAGTTTCATTTATTTTCCTTGTCGAATGCTTTCAGACGGCCTGCTCGCTTTCTCAGGCCGTCTGAAAACGGTTAAATCACATTAGAACTTCAGTTGTACGGTTGCGGCGAAATTGCGGCCGGTTTCGGTGTACAAATCCATCACGCTTGAGCGGCTCATGCCGGCGACGTCTGCGTGTTGCCAGTATTTTTTGTTGCCGATATTGTAAATGTTCGCGCCGATTTCGACGTTTTTAGACGGCTTGTACCACGCTCCGACATCCCATACGCCGTAGCCCGGCGCTTGGAAAATGCTGTCGCTGCTGACGCGGCTGTGTTTTTTCGACCAGCGCAGTTTGGTATCGCCCCCCCATTTTTCTTGCGCGTAGTCCACGCCCAAAACGCCGTTGAGCGGGTAGGCGGAATCCAGCGGCGTGCCGTCTTGCTGCTTGCCACGCATCCAAGCGATGCTGCCGGAGACTTGCCAGCCCGGCAGGAATTTGTAGGCGGCAGAGGCTTCGGCACCGTAGGTTTTGACGTGATCAAGGTTTTGATATTGGTACTGGATAATCGGGCGACCGCCTATGGAGGCAGTGCCGACTTCGGTGCGGTCGATGAAGTTTCGATAACGGTTGTAGAACGCGGTAACTTGCGCACGGGTGCGTTCGTTTTTGAACTTCATCCCCAATTCAAAGCTGTTGGAGCGTTCGGATTTGAGGTTGGCATTGGGAATGACGGCATAGCCGTAGGTCGTATTGGCAAACGCCATGGTCGCACTGTCAAACGGCGGCGTACGGAAGCCTTGGGAATAAGTGGCAAAACTGGTGAACTGCTCACCCATCGGTACACTCAGGCGCAGGCTGGGTGTAAACGCGGAATCGCTAAAGCGCGTCGCCGTTCCGCTGGGGTTGGCGTTGAGATAGGCTTGATCGGTCGAAGTGTTCAGCTTGTCTTTTTCGTAACGCAAGGCCGGTGTCAGGACGATGCCGTTGCCGAAAGTCAGGCTGTCTTGTGCGTAAACGCTGAACGTTTTGCGCTTGCTGTCGGGGAAAGTTTTATTCGGATAGGTGCTGCCTGCATAAACTTTGCTGACGGCACCGGTCAGATTGTCCACTGTCAGGCTGTCGCGCGGACGGGCGGTCTCGGTGTGTTTGTATTCGGCGCCGGCAACGACGGTTTGTTTGACCGCGCCGTCAAATTCCCATACGCTGCGTCCGTTCAGCCCGCGTATGGTCTGATTGAAACCGTAGTCGGAATAACGGGTCGAGTTACCTAATTGGCGCGTGCCCATACGCGTAATGCTCGCATCGACGGCATCGTCTTCCGTACGCAGTTTTTGCTGATAGGCAGTCAGGTTGGCTTCTTTCAGACGGCCTTCGCCAGTGTAGCGGTAGCCTGCTTCGATACGTTGACGGCGGATACGGTCGCGGGCGTTGCTCTCAGATGTTGCGATGGTTACCGGCCCGCGCGATTGCGAACCCAAGCCGTTTGCCAATACGGTATCGTTGGCGTGGTAATACTGTTCGTACAAAGTTTCCAAGCGGTGGCGTTCGTTGCCGATATTGCCTTTCGCCAAGATATTATAGGCATTGTTTTTCTGAGGGTTGGTGGCAGTACGCGCAGTCGAGTAGCTGGTATCGCTGCCCATGTTTTCGGTTTCATGACCTTGACGGCGCGTCAGCATCAGCAGACCTTCGGCGTTTTCATGGAAACCTGCCACAGTCGCCGTCACGCCATGGCTGCGGTCACGGCCGCGGTAGCTGTGTTTTAAACCGAAATACCCGCGTTTGCCCGCATCGACAAAATCGCTCGGTGAGAGCGTCACCATGTTCACCACGCCGCCAAGCGCATCACTACCGTACAGCGCGGAATAAGGGCCTTTGACAATATCGACCTGCTTGAGCGTGTCGCTTTCGACCATATCGCGTCCCGAAATCGCGCCGTTGGAACCGCCGCCTGCATAAGATTCGGGAATGCGTACGCCGTCCACCATCATCAGAATGCGGTTGCCGTCTATGCCTCGGATATTGATACCCGCATGACCGCGGCGATTGTTGTCTGACGGCACGCTGACGCCGAATTCATACATCACGATATCGTCTAAATTCTGTGCCGAGGCTTGATTCAAGGTTTTGCGTCCGATAACCGACACATTCGGCGCCGCTTTATCCAAGGTTTGCGCATTACGGTCGGCCGTAACCACCACAGGCTCTATTTCTGCCTGAGCCACCGGCATCTGAGCCGCATATAACTGTCCGGAAAAAACCGCCCCTATTACACAGGCAATCGCTTTCTTTTTCATTACACAACCTTATTATTTGAATAAAAATGGTTTGCATTTATAAAATAAATAGGCGATTTTTGCAAGTTTAGAAACCACAAGATAGCACTAAAACCACTTCAAAAACGCAAAATATAGTATGACGTAGCTGGATAAATAATGGGGCTGACGTAGATTAGCCCTAAATTCCACACCAATCCCGCAGAATTTTAAGCTGTTGAGACGGTGTGCCGAAGTTAAACTGAAATTCGCATTCTTTCAAGAACAGCGGGAAGGATTTGCGATCAATTCCGTTGTATTTACGCAAGACGCGTTTTGCCTGATTCCAAAAATTCTCAATGTCGTTAATGTGGTTCTGACGGTCTGCAAATTCCTTGGAATGGTTGATACGGTAATGGATAAAACCGCTTACGTCCAGCTTGTCATAGCTGCTCAGGCTATCCGTGTAAACAATGCTGTCCGGCATGATTTTCTGTTTGATAACAGGCATCAAAGTATCAGATTTGGCATTATCTACGACAACGGTATAGACCCGTCCGTTGCGTTTCAGGATGCCAAAGACAACTACTTTTCCTGCTGCGCCGCGACCACGTCTGCCTTTACGCCTTCCGCCGAAATAACTTTCGTCCAGCTCAACAGAGCTCTCAAAAACCTCATCGGCAACCAAGGCCAGATAATGGCTGATAACCATACGAATTTTGCGGTAGAACAGAATAGCGGAGTTGGGCTGAATGCCCAAAATATCGGCAGCGGAACGGGCGGTAACTTGGAGTACAAAAAATTCAAGTAGTTTCTTTTGAACTCTCTTGCTTAATTTACAATTGGTTATCTGCATTTTCGTAGCCTAGCATAACCGCTAATCTACGTCAGCCCCTAGATTTTTACCATAGGTATATTTCTTTTCATCTGATTTAGATAACCGATAACATCATGAAGCCTGCTTTTTACCTCCCAATATTGTTTTTACTTTCAGCGTGCCGTCCTGAAGCTGAGACAGCCGACATGGCTGCACCAACGGCGCGTAAGCCTTCTTAATTACGAGTCTGAAAAGCGTCAAACTGTAGCCACCCCAGTTAAAACACAAATTCCTGCATTATCTGCAATCAAAAACCAAGCTGATTTTGACTTACTGTCGCGTATTTATGAGCAAGGTAGTGAATATGAAATTCCTCATATCCTTTTCCTCATCGATCGTGAAAATAATAACCGTACAGACTACATCAATACTCCCAAATTTCGGCTGCATGAGCACTATCTGGCTACCATCTTGAAACCCATGCTGTCAAAAACTGAATTGAATCAACAATACCGTAGTCCTAACCGGCGTTATCTGTTGGGTACTATCAGTTGGCAGAATAGTACTCAAGAATATGTTTATGAGTTTTGGGAAGGAGACAAAATCACACCTGAATTGTTGAAATTGGCGGCAGGCCGTCTGAAAGACAGTTTCTACGCTCCGTTGCGTTATAAAACCAATTCTTTATGGCAGGAAACCGTTGCCGAGCAAAGCAAAGTTCCTTTTATTACCCAAGAAAGTTTGATTAAAAATTTCCCCTACCTGCCTCTAAACCAAGGTAAAGCGATAGGTACATTACGCGTTATTGTCAAAGAAGATGATCTTCATAATGTTGGCGCCGACGATATTATTATTTTGAAAGAGGTTCCCCTAGAGCTGCCACCTGTGGCAGGGATTATCAGCGAGAAACCATCTACTGCACTATCGCATGTGAATGTATTGGCACGCGGCTGGGGGATTCCCAATATTTACCTTAAAGACGCAGAAAAAATCCTAGCCCCATATATTGGCCGTCGTATCGAATTTGAAGCGACTGCTAAGCAATACCGAATTGTCCAAACCAACCGGAACACTACCAGTAAAAGCTTTTCAGACGGCCTTACCCTGCCCCAACCTGATGTTTCCGATTATGGCCTTAGGGCTTTGTCAAACCTGCGCCGTGATGACAGCCGTTACTGCGGCAGTAAGGCTGCCAACCTCGGTCATATCCGCGCCCATATTAAAGGTAGTAATGTACCTGACGGATTCTGCATTCCGTTTGCCTATTATCAAGCCATGATGGATAGGCTGGGTATTAATGCAACAACACTGGCCCAAATCGAAACACAAAGTGATGGAGACAACCGCAAGCGCCGTACTGCTTTACTCACGCTGCAGAAAAAAATTACCGATGCCGAAATCCCGTCGGAATGGAAACATAAATGGGCTGAGCAATGGCGCAATCAATTAAACAGCAAAGGCGTGTTTGTCCGCAGCTCCTCTAATTCCGAAGACCTACCCAATTTCAGCGGCGCAGGGCTGTACACCACCGTGCCAAATGTTACCGATGAAAACGCGTTGGCCGAAGCAGTGAAGCAATCTTGGGCTTCTGTTTTCAATTACAGTGCATACGAAGCCCGCCGTATTGCCGGATTGCCTCACGATAGCGTGAAAATGAGTGTCTTTGTGCAACAAAGCATCAATGCAGATCTCTCCGGCGTGTTGGTTACCATCAATCCTTATGATATTGCTCAGAAAAATAGCGCCTACATTGCCGCCAAACGCGGGTTGGGTATTCGTGTCGTTGAAGGCAAACGGGTAGCCGAACAGGTGGTCTATAACCGTCGCAATGATTCTGTACAACGTCTCAGCTCCTCTAATGAAACCACAGCGTTGCAACTGGATAAAAATGGTGGAGTACGGGAGGTGCCTGTAACCAGTGGCAATGTGATGAATCAAGAACAAATCCGTCGCCTTGACCAAACCGGCCAACAAATCAA
Source organism: Neisseria sp. P0009.S007 (assembly GCF_051962515.1). Taxonomy (NCBI): domain Bacteria; kingdom Pseudomonadati; phylum Pseudomonadota; class Betaproteobacteria; order Neisseriales; family Neisseriaceae; genus Neisseria; species Neisseria sp. P0009.S007. The sequence goes on from NZ_JBQCVF010000012.1 coordinate 16,230, forward strand.
ACAGCTATTTGCCAATGGCGAGCAGGATATCGAATGGGCGTTTGACAATGGTAAGCTTGTTATCCTCCAAGCACGACCGTATCTAAACGGTACACGTTAAAGTAAAAGGCCGTTTGAAATTATCGTTTCAGACGGCCTTTGCATCATAAGTTAGTTATACCCTATACTTCCAGATCTCCAAGGAACTATGATGTCAAAACAACTCACTTTTTATTTTATTCGCCATGGCCGTACCCAATGGAACGAACAAGAGCTTTTGCAGGGATCAGGCAATTCACCACTGACCGAACAAGGAATTACAGGAGCTCAGAAAACCGGGGCGGCGCTACAACAAGTAGAATTTACCGCTGCTTATTCCAGCATTTTACAACGTGCCATTGATACGGCTGGCCATATTATCGGTCAGCGTCCTATTCCTCTTTTTCAGCACTGTGGACTAAATGAGCAATCTTTTGGAAGTTGGGAAGGTATGCAGATCACTGACCTACGGAAGTTAACCGAATTTAAACAACTGACCAATGACCCGGCAGCTTATAAAGCATTAAGCAATGGTGGCGAAACCTTTGAACAATTAGCAGTACGTGCAATGGACGCCCTTTGCGATATCATTAAAGTACATCAATCGGGAGCCAATATTTTAGTGGTATCACATGGCCATACCTTGCGGCTTTTATTATCCTTACTAGGCGGAGCGACTTGGGAAAACCATCGTGATGAGGGTAAATCCGTGTCATTGTTAAATACTTCGATCAGTATTGTGAAATACGATAGTGAAAGCGGTTTTCATATTGAGCAACTTAACGATGTGGCTCATTTACAATGATCACAACTATTCATCAATAATAAAAAAGGTGGGCATTTTTACCCACCTTTTTTGCCATTAGCCGAATACTTTTTCCAAGTATGCTTGATAGTCTACTAAATATTGTTCTACTTGTGGATTTTTAATCACATCGTTACATACGAATGTTGGCAGACGGGTCAAACCGATGAACTCATTGAGTTTGTGGAAGTGCATGTATAAAGCATCCACACCTTTACCTTCGAAGAAGTCGCCTTCGCGAGTAAAGGCTTCAATCGGGGCATTCCAAGTAAGCGAGAGCATGTGTTTTTTACCTTGCAACAAACCACCTGTGCCGTAGCCTTCAGTCGGATTGACACGATGGCGACCATCACTATGGTAAAGCTTGCCGTGTCCGGCGGTTAATACTTCGTCTATGTATTTTTTCACTGTCCAAGGTTCGTGCATCCACCAGCCCGGCATCTGCCAAATCACGGCATCCATCCATAAGAATTTTTCGATTTCTGCTTCAACATCATAGCCGGCATCAATCACGGTTTCTTGTATATTGTGTCCAAGTACGGTCAAAACTTCTTTCGCTTTTTTATGAAGCGTGTGGTTTAACTCACCATGCGAATGTCCGAAATTTTTACCACCGTCTAGTAATAAAATATTCATCTTTTGCTCCTACAACAAATAATTCTGAAAAATGAGAGCTTCAATTATGCCTTTTTACTGCATCTTTTAAAAGTACATTGGCTTGCACGCTTTTACAGACCATAAAGGGAAATTTATCATACCTATCATTAGCATTCATTATCTTCCTTCAACCAAATAAGCCTTTTCAATCAGCTCTCTAACCCAGCGATACGCAGGATCTTTATGTGTCCGTTCGTGCCAAATCAATGTTTTGGTAAAACCTTGAATTTCAAGGGGGGGCTCAAAGCGTTTGAGATTGGGCAAGTTGCTAATTAAACGTTCAGTCAGGACTACCAATAAATCGCTTTGTTCTAGTAATTCAGGCAAAACAATAAAGTTTTGTACCGATAGACTGACATTTCTTTGTAGCCCCATCGCTTTCAGGGCTTGGTCAATAACACCGCTGAAGTTACAGCCATGATAGGAAATCAAGGCTTGTTCTAACTGGCAAAATTGCTCAAGGGTAAGTTCTGTTTGTTGGGCTATTGGGTGATCGTGGCGAACGGCACAAATATAGCGTTCATCATACAGATTTTTTGCATGAATATCCGGTGCTTGGAAGTCTAGTGTAACCACCGCAAAGTCAATTTACTGCTGTTCAAGCTGATTTTGTACGATGCTTTCGTTAATCGCCAGCACCACCACTTTAATTTTCGGCGCTTGGATTTTAGAAAGCCTGCCTAACAACCGCGTGCGTGTATTAACCGAAGAAAGCCAAATCGGCAAACTCGCCAAAGGCTTGGCAGTAACTGTGCCAAATCCAATGGTAAACGGCCATCAAGCATGGTTAGACGGTTTAACAAAAGCCGCGAAAAAATAAAGCAGCCTGCACTTTGAAAAACAAGGTACAGGCTGCTTTAGGATAATGAGCCGTTTATCAATCCAGTTTCAGGATTTCTCCGTCTTCCGGAACGTTCACACGGCTTTCAATGCCTTGACCGCGTATAAATTTACGCATATCGGTGCGGCTGACGGCGGTATGATTCACGGTATCCATGTGTACGGTGATGATTTTGGCTTTAGGCATGACTTGGCTGGCTTTTAATACATCAGCCGTCCCCATAATAATGCCGTCTGAAATGCCTGAAATCAGCGCGTAGCCCGTGTTCATAATCAGATAATCGGGTTTGTAGCGGTTCAATGCTTTGTTTACATCTGCCGTCCACACAGTATCACCCATAATATAAGCGGTTTTGTGTCCGCTGCTTTGAAATACCACACCCATTGCATCGCCTAAGATTTCGGCTAGCTGAGGGTTGGCATACATGGCTTCTGTACCATGTACGCCGCCGGTTTTGCTGATGGTTACACCGTTGAATACAGTGCTGCCGTTCAACACGCGTACATCAGTAAAGCCTTGGCTGCGGATTTTTGCCGCGTCGGCTTGGTGCTGCACATATACGGGCAGGTTTTTCGGAATGGAACGTGCGGCGGTTTCGTCCCAATGGTCTTCGTGAGTATGGGTAACGACAACTGCATCCACACCGTCCAAAATTTTATTCACGCTCATCGGAAGCCCGACCAGCGGCATTTTGGCTTGGTTATTGAACGTACCGGCAAAGCCGTTCATGGAATGCTTGGGGGCGAAAAATGGGTCAATCAAAAACGTCTGCCCCGCATATTCGACTTTGGCGGTAGCGTTACGGATATGTTGGTATGAATCGTCTGCCCAAGCGGAAAAGGCTGTCGCGCCCAAAACAGTGGCAAGAATAAATTGCTTGAATTTCATGATGTTGCTCCTTAAAAAATCATGTAGCGTATTTTAAACAGCAGGTGTATCGGCTAAAATAGGCAATATTGCCAACAAACGCAAGGATAGTGCCAAAATGTCGTCTGAAAACGAGCGTAACGAGTTTCGCCAAAATCAAACTGTCCCAAAAATCGTGCTATATGCTCAATCGGGCATGAATGATTTTGTCTTCAACATTCCCTTTTCTGTTTTTCAGACGACCTATCGGGACAATCCGCTCTTTGACCTGAAAATCTGTTCCGATGATAGCAAAGACGTTATCACGGCACTGGGTGCAAGCATTCCCGTACACGGCGGATTGGATTTGACGGAAGAAGCCGACATCATCGTCATCGCAGGCTGGCGCAATATTGAAGAAGCCCCGACACCCGAGTTAAGCGCACATTTACAGAAAGCAGTACAACGTGGCGCGCATATCACCGCACTATGTTACGGCACTTACGCCCTTGCCTACACAGGACTTTTAGACGGCAGAACCGCCGCCACCCACTGGCTTGCCGAAGACGACTTTGTCCGCCGTTTCCCTAAAATTCATCTGGATACCAACCGCCTATATGCGGAAGACGGCAACTTTTTAACATCGGCAGGTGCGGCGGGCGGGCTGGATTGCTGCCTTTACCTCATCCGTAAAATCCATGGTGCAACCGTTGCCAACGACCTTGCCCGTACCTTGGTTGCGGCACCACACCGCGAAGGCGGGCAGGCACAGTTTATCCACCGACCTGTCGAACGTCGTACAGCCGATGACAAAATCAATCACTTATTGGACGAACTGCGCCAAAACCTTGCCACCCCATACCGCTTGGACGATTTGGCAAAAAAATTAGCTGTTTCCCGCCGAACCTTTATCCGCCATTTTTCTCAAGCCACAGGTATGAATTTCGGTGAGTGGCTCACAACAGAGCGGCTATGGCAGGTGCAGGATTTATTGGAAAATACGGATTTGCCGATAGAACGCATCGCCGAACAAAGCGGCTTCGGCAGCGCGGCAAACCTACGTTTGCAGTTCAAAGCCAAATTTAAAATCAATCCAAATGCCTGGCGGAAAGTATTTGGCAGATAGCTCGCGTTAGTCAATCCAAGATACCTGAGTGCAGGCTACTTTTGAGGTCGTCTGAAAACCCAAAAAGCAGCCTGTACTTTTCAGACGGCCTTTTTCCTTTTTCAAAGAGTAGAGAGATTTCAAAGAGTTTTTATAAATCGTCTTCAAAATCCAAACGCTTGTTCTATCTTAATCATTAGAAGAAAATGTTAGCATTAGGGATACAATAGGAAGGATTTACAAATGAAGAAAGATATTTTTTATTGTGAGCAGTGGTCTTATGGTTATAAGGAACTTCATAAGCCTTTTTCTGAGAAACAAGCTGAGGAAAAACATATTAAAGGGAAGTTATATACTACCGTAATAGGTTCGGTGAAACAACCTGAATATGTAATTACTTTACGAGAGGAAGTAGGTTTTTTTCAGTAAATTTTTTCGATAAATTTGGAAGGGATTATTTAACCCATCAATTTCAAAAATATTCTAATTCGCAATATTATTTTCTTTCTATGGCTGTATGGAGAGATTATATAACTTTGGAATCTCATGACTTAGCAGAAGGATATACTTATTTCTTCAATGAAAATACGGATGACTGCTATATCTTGAAAGAAGATTTTATTAATAATGAGCGATATGAAAAAACAGAATTATATCCCCAAAAAGATAAGGTAATTCTATTTCCAAAGTTTGGCGAATATGATTTGGTGCTAAATCCGAACATTATTTAATTGAGTTTTAAAACCGTCTGATATATTCAAAGATTACAAGCTCAATCTCATCCTCGCCAATAGAGATAGCGGCTCTTATATGGATACAAGATGCCGTCTGAAAGTTGAGTTTCAGACGGCCTTTGTGTAATGTGAGCTTTCCTACCATTTTTCATTGCATCGATGAATCATACTCCCTCTACGATGTAAATTATGTAAACACCGTGTTGATGGTTTATCATAGCTAAGTCTGCACCTAGCAATCATAAATACCGCAATATGTATAAAATCAAAAACCAATAAGAGAAAAAATGAATAAACAACAACTTGCAGCCAAAATTTGGCAATCTGCGAATAAAATGCGTTCCAAAATTGAAGCGAACGAATACAAAGACTACATCTTAGGCTTTATTTTCTACAAATTTTTGTCCGACAAACTGGAGAAATTTGCCCTTGAACAAGGCTTAGAAAAATCAAATTTTGCCGATGAGCTTACCGAATCTAACGGGGTGCTTGTCAACCATATCAAAAGAAACCTCGGTTATTTCATCAGCTACGAACACCTATTCTCAACTTGGTTAGCCCAAGGCTCGGATTTCAATATTGCCCACGTTCGTACGGCAATGAGCGCTTTCAGTCGCAATATTGCCGACAATTACACCACTGTTTTTGACGGTATTTTCAAGACCTTAGAATCCGGTTTGAGCAAATTGGGCGATGGCGCCACCAACCAAACCAATGCAGTGAAAGACCTTTTTGTACTGATTGCCGATATTTCGATGGACGGTAAACAGGGCTATGACGTATTGGGCTTTATTTATGAATACCTGATTAGTATGTTTGCTGCCAACGCAGGCAAAAAAGCGGGCGAATTTTATACGCCGCACGAAGTATCTTTGCTGATGTCTGAAATCATTGCCGACCATCTCAAAGATCGTGAAGAAATCAGCATTTACGACCCGACCAGCGGCTCAGGTTCATTGCTGATCAACATCGGCCATAGCGTTGCCAAACATCTCAAAAGCGCCGACAGCATCAAATATTACGCCCAAGAATTAAAAGAAAACACTTACAACCTCACGCGCATGAATTTGGTCATGCGCGGCATTTTGCCGAGCAATATTTTCACCCGCAATGCCGATACATTAGAAGACGACTGGCCGCTGGAAGGCGAACCGCTGTATCTGGATGCCGTAGTGTCCAATCCACCCTATTCCCAGCCGTGGAATCCCAAAGACAAAGAAGGCGACATCCGCTACAAACGTTTTGGCGTCGCCCCGCAGGCAAAAGCCGATTTTGCCTTTCTATTGCACGACCTCTTCCATTTAAAGCCCGACGGCATCATGACCATCGTCTTGCCGCATGGCGTGCTTTTTAGGGGCGGAGAAGAAGAGAAAATCCGAAAAAATCTGATTGAATACAATCATATTGATGCCATTATCGGTCTGCCTGCCAATATCTTTTTCGGCACTGGCATTCCCACCATCATTATCGTTTTACGCCAAGAGCGCGAACGTAACGACGTATTGATGATTGACGCCTCCAAGCATTTCATCAAAGTAGGAAAAAACAACCATTTGCAAGCAAGCGACATCAAGCGCATTGTCGATTGCGTGACCCATCGTCGGGAATTACCTAAATTCTCCCGCATTGTGCCGAAAGCCGAAATTGTGGCAAACGGCTACAACCTCAATATTCCGCGCTACGTCGATTCTGCGGAGCCGGCGGAGCAATGGGATATCTTCGCCACCATACACGGCGGCATTCCCAAAGCCGAGCTGGCACAATTTGCAGACTATTGGGCAGCCTTTGACGGTTTACAGACGGCCTTGTTTACCGATAACGGCACACCTTATGTGCAGCCGAAAACCGACAATCTCAAAGCCGCCATGCAAAGCCACGCCAGCGTGCTGCATTACCAAGCGCAATTTGCAGAAAACTTTGCCGATTTCACTGCCAGCTTGGGAACCCTGCTGATTGAGCCGATGGAAACGCTCAACATCTCCCAAACCCAGCAGCAACTCGCCGAACTCATTCGGGAAAAAGTGCAGGCAATGCCCTTATTGGATTTTTATACCGCCTATCAAAAACTCGATGACCTATGGCGCGCCGATGTGGCAGGCATTGCCGCCGATTTGGAGATGATTCAAACCGAAGGCAAACAAGCAATTAAGCAGGTTGATCCATTTATGGTGTTGAAAAAAGACAGCAAAACCAAAAAAGAAGCCGAAGTACAAGACGGCTGGGTAGGGCATATTCTGCCATTTGAATTGGTGCAAGCCGTCAAATTACCGCAGGAATTGACAAACCTGAAAGCCAAAGAAAATCGCTTAGAGGAAATCACCGCCGAACTACAGAGTATTTTAGATGATTTGAGCGAAGAAGAAAAAAGTGGACCTTATGTCAATGACGATAATGATGCATTTATTGCTAAAGAAATTGCTGCTTATTTCAAAGTAATTTATGCAAGCGTTACAACAGAAGAAACAATCGCATTGGAAAATTACCTAGAATTATTGTCAAACAAGGCTAAAAAAGCTGAAAAATTAGTGTTTATTCAAGAAAATACGGTTGTAAATTGGGAAAATATTGAAGCTTCAAAAGATGGCACTTATGCAAAAGCGAAAGTGAATGCATATTTAAAATCTTTGCGTAGCGGTTATGAATTTGACGAAGATAGCTTAGAGAACAAACTATTAACAGTTCAAGCATTATTGGAGGAAGAAAAAGAAATAAAAGCCCAGATTAAAACCGACTCAGCGAACCTCCACAGCAAAACCAAAGCCACCATTGAAGCCCTGGATGATGCCGAGGCCCTCGATTTGCTCCGCCAAAAATGGTTTGTTCCGCTTAATGAGGCGATGTGCAGGCTGCCTGAAAACATGCTGGCGCAATTCAGCCAAAAACTGACCGCACTTTGCGACAAATATGCCGACACCTATCAGCACATCAGCGAGCGTAAACAGGAAAGCGCCGCCGCACTGGCGCAAATGATGGACGAACTCACCGGCAGCGAGTTTGATTTGCAGGGCATTGCCGCATGGCAGGAGATTTTGAAAGGCTAAGGGGGAAAAATGAATAAGCAACAAGAGCCACGTTTGCGGTTTCAGGGTTTTGCGGGGGCGTGGGAAGAGAAAAAAATCGGCGAGATATTGAGTGAAGTACGTCGTTCTATTTATTTAGAAGATAGCGAAAAATACCAGCTTGTTACCGTAAAACGCCGCAACGAAGGTGTCGTTTCTCGTGGATATTTATTGGGGAAAGATATTTTAGTTAAAAATTATAGCCAATTAAAAACGAACGATTATTTAATTTCCAAGCGTCAGATTATTCATGGTGCCAATGGCATTGTTCCTTCTGAGTTAGATAATGCCATTGTATCGAATGAATATTTGGTTGTTGTTAGTAATAACGATGTAAGAACAGAATTTCTTACACTTGTTTCTCGAACGCCAAGTATGTACCGCAAGTTTTTATTAAGCTCTTACGGTGTAGATATTGAAAAAATGGTTTTCAATGTTGAAGACTGGAAAAGCCGGGAAATCACTTTACCGTCTCTTCCCGAACAAACCCACCTCAGTTTGTTTTTCCGTCGCTTAGACAGCCAAATCGCCGAGAGCCGTGCGGTATTGGAAAAAAGCCGTCAGCTTAAAAAGGCAATGCTGGCAAAAATGTTCCCCGCAAACGGTGAAAAAATACCGAAAATCCGCTTTAAAGGGTTTGAGGGTGAGTGGGAATGTAGGAAATTCAGTGATATAGCTGAACTACGTAGAGGTTTAACATATTCACCATTAGATATTTCCCCAAATGGTATTCGTGTTTTGCGTTCCTCTAATATTGATGAAGAAAATTATATTGAAAAAAATGATGATGTTTTTGTATGCAAACGTGCGGTAAACATTCCCTTAGTTCAGAATGGAGATATTTTAATTACGGCAGCAAATGGTTCTTCTCGTTTAGTTGGTAAACACGCAATTATTAAAACATCTAGACCAGCCGTTCATGGTGGTTTTATGCTTTTAGCAAAAACAGAAAATCCTTATTTTTTAAATGCCTCAATAAGTTCTGCTTGGTACTTAGATTTCATTCGCATTTTCGTAGCAGGTGGGAATGGAGCAATTGGAAACTTAAGTATTGGCGATTTAAATGAACAAGAAATTCTAATTCCTAAAAATCCGGAAGAACAAACCGCCATCGGTACTTTCTTCCGCCAACTGGACGAAACCATTGCCTTACAGTCGGCAGAAGTCGAAAAATTAAACCAACTCAAAAAAGGGCTGTTGGCGGCGATGTTGGTATAGGGCGGTGTTCCTGCCCATGATTGAGGCCGTCTGAAAAATTGTAGTAGCGCCCTTACGGAGAAAAAGAATGTTTAATAAAGAAGCTGATTTTGAAAACGCACTGATTGCCTTGCTTGGCACCAAAAGCTGGGAAAAGGAAGTGTTGCGCTATCCTACCGAAGAAAAGTTGATTGCCAACTGGCAGGAGCATTTGAATAAAACCAACCAACATATCGACAAGCTCGATGTGCCGTTGATTCGCTCGGAAATGAACCAGATTTTGGAGCAGGTGCAGGCATTAAAAACGCCTTATGCGCTAAACGGCTTTATCAATGGCAAAACGGTGGCCATCAAGCGTGAAAATGAGGAAAGCCGTCATTTCGGCAAGGAAGTGTCGTTGGATATTTTCGACCGTGAGGAAATTTCTGCCGGCAAAAGCCGCTATCAAATTGCCCAACAACCTCGTTTTTCTCACCGCTCGGATTTATACCCTAAGCAGCGCGGCGATTTGATGCTGTTAATCAACGGCATGCCGATGTTCCATATTGAGCTGAAATGCTCTAGCGTGCCCATCAGCCAAGCGACCAAACAAATTGAGCGATACCATGAGACAGGCGCGTTTTCGGGCATTTTTAGTCTGGTGCAGGTGTTTGTGGCGATGACGCCGGAAGAATGCCGCTATTTTGCCAATACCGGCGGTCCACTAAATCCTGCGTTTTACTTCCGTTGGGCGGATTTCAATAATGTGTATATGAACGATTGGGATAAGGTAGCGACGCATTTCCTCTCGATTCCGATGGCGCACCAGTTTATCGGCGATTACACCATTGCCGATGCGAAAGACGAGCAGCTGAAAGTGTTGCGCAGCTATCAGTATTATGCGGTCAACAAGATTGCTGACACGGTGGCAAAGACAGATTGGACTTCGGGCAATCAGCGCGGCGGCTATATTTGGCATACCACAGGATCGGGCAAAACGATGTCGAGTTTTAAATCGGCGCAGTTAATCAGCCGCCGCAAAGATGCGGATAAGGTGATTTTCTTGCTCGACCGTATTGAGTTGGGCAAGCAATCGCTGGAGGAATATCAGAATTTTGCCGATAGTAAAGATGATGTGCAGGCAACGGAAAACACCGCCATTTTGCTCGCCAAGCTGAAAAGCAAACAAGACCGCGACCGCTTAATCGTTACCTCCATTCAAAAAATGAGTAATATCAAGGCGTAAGAAGGGGTAAATGAGGCTGATATCGAGCAAATCAGTGGTAAACGTTTGGTGTTTATCATTGATGAAGCCCACCGCACTACTTTTGGCGATATGTTGCTCACCATTAAGCATACCTTCCCCAATGCACTTTTCTTTGGCTTTACCGGCACGCCGATTGAAGAAGAAAACGCTAAGAAAAATTCAACCACTGCCACGGTTTTCGGTAATGAATTGCACCGCTATTCCATTGCAGACGGCATTCGTGATGAAAATGTGCTGGGCTTTCACCCCTTCCATATCCGTACCTTTAAAGACAGCGATTTACGCAGAACTGTCGCTTTGCAAGAAGCCAAAGCAACAGATGAAAGCGAAGTATTTGCCGATGACCAAAAGAAAAAAATCTACAATCAATTTATGAATGATGTGCCGATGGCGGGAGAATATACTTCAGACGGCAAATATCAAAAAGGCATTGAAGATTATATACCCAATGTGCAATATCAAACGCCGGAACATGTGAATGCAGTGATCGACGACATGCTGGATAATTGGCCACGCCTCAGCCAAGGCAAAAAATATCATGCCATTTTTGCCACCAGCTCTATTCCCGAAGCGGTCAATTATTACCGCCTAATTAAAGCCAGAATTGCTGAGAAAATCAGAATTGCTGAGGAAGTCGGAAATTCTGAGGAAGCTAAAAATTCCTTGCCGAAACTGACCGCCCTTTTCGATCCGAATATACTTAACGATGGGCAAGGCAACGACAAGGAAATATGGATTGCCGAAATTTTGGAAGATTACAACGCCCAGTTCGGCACAAGCTTCGGCTATGCCACTTATTCCCGATTTAAAACGGATTTGTCGGATAGGTTGTCGCATATCAATGCGTATAAGAGAATCAAGCCCGACGAGCAGCTGGATTTGTTGATTGTGGTCGATCAGATGCTGACAGGCTTTGACAGCAAATGGCTCAATACGCTCTATCTAGACAAAATTTTGGATTACGCCAACTTGATTCAGGCGTTTTCCCGCACTAACCGCGTATGCGACAAAACCGATAAGCCTTTTGGTTTAATCCGCTATTACCGCAAGCCGCATACGATGCAACGCAATATTGAGCGAGCCGTAAAACTTTATTCGGGCGACCGTCCTATGGGGCTGTTTGTCGATAATTTAGATAAGGTTATCGACAAAATGAATGTCTGTTTTTCCGATATTGCCGATATTTTCAAATGGGCAGGATTAGAGGATTTTTCAAAAAACCCTGATGATACAACCTCATGCGCAAAGTTTGTCAAACTATTCAATCAGCTCAATGAGCACTTACAAGCTGCTCGGCTCTTGGGTTTTTCTTGGGGAAAATCAAGCTATGACGTGGTACAGGAAGACGACAGCGTGATCACTGCCACACTCAATTTCGATCAAGAGACCTACGATAAACTGCTGGCTCGTTATAAAGATTTGTTTAAAGAAAGTTCAGGCAATGGTGGCGGTAGCGATGATGTGCCGTTTGATTTGCGTTCGCACATCAACGAAATCGAAACCGATAAAATTGATCAAAATTATATGAATGCCCGTTTTGAAAAATGGCTTAAAACCATCGGCGGCATAGAAGAAGCTGCTGCACTTGAGGAGCTACACCACTCTTTTGCTACGCTTTCTAAAGAAGATCAAAAATTTGCTGAGTTGTTTTTACACGATGTGCAATCCGGCGATATCAAGCTTGATCCAAATTTAGCATTAAGTGATTACATCACCACGTATAAACAAAACGATGCCAATGATAAGGTGCTAAAGATAATTAAAGATTTAGGGCTAGATGGAGATTTACTACGTACACTGTTGACAAGAAAATATACCAGCGAAAATTTGGACTTAGGCAGACTAAATGACCTAAAAGAAACAGTCGATAGGGAAAAAGCCAAAGTTTATTTTAACGAAGAACGTATATTTTATTTAAATATACGGATTGATGAATTTCTAAGGGAACTAATTACAAGATAGTTATTACCTATTGAAAGATATTAAATAATCATCAAGTTAGCATATCTCTACCTAAACATTAGTCCCCTTACTGACCCAACTACAAAGGCTGGGCCAAATCGTTTTCCGTGTTGTAGCTGATAAAATCCTGCTCATAAGGGAAATGGACAACCCGCGCGCGCTGTTGTTGCAGCCAGCCGCGGATGCTGCGCATTCCTGAATAAAGGTATGGCACGGTGCTTTGCAGAATTTGCGGACGGATGAACATCACACTGTAATGCGGTCTGGCAGAGGTCTCCACATAGAATGCATTACACAATGGCGTGCGCCGCGCGATGGTTTCAAATTGGGACACCAAATTTTCCGGCATCCGCGGCATATCGCAAGATACGATGAGCAGCCAATCGGCAGTAGCAATTTGTAAATCGTTGGCGGCGGTACACAAGGCGGCCAAAGGGCCGTAATGTTGCCATTGGCGCGCATCGGAGAAAACGTGCGCGCTGCGTTGGGCGTAGGATTCGAGATTGCGGTTGGCACTGATGGCGATATGGCTGACTTGCGGGCGGATTTTTTCGATAACGTGATCTATCAAGGCTTTGTTGTGCCACTGCACCAACCCTTTATCGACACCTCCCATCCGGCTTCCCTGCCCGCCGGCCAATATCAGTGCAAAAATTTTCATTTTGGTAGTCCTTTGCAAAGCAGAGTGCGTAAGTGTTATTCGAGATGTTGTATTTATGGAATAAGTTTTAAGGCTTCAGGCCGTCTAAAACCTGATTTTGTGATTTAATTCACTTAAGATGAATTTTATCATAACATGATTTTACATTAAACCCCTGTTTTTTCTTATCATAACCATACAATTATTTTAGACAGGTTGTTTATAGGCCGAAAGAATGATATTTTTATAAGATTATCGGATTAGTCTTCCTGCGT
>NZ_JBQCVF010000013.1:0-27872 GCF_051962515.1 Neisseria sp. P0009.S007
ACCTTCAGCAAACGCACCGGCATCAATGCTCAACTGGCGTATCTGAAAGTCGGCAACAAAACCCGTCTGACTGCGGCCAACAAAGGCGGCGTTGAACAAAAAGCCGCTTCTGTGGGCCTGTATCACAAATTCTAAGCTGTCTCTAAAGACAAGGCCGTCTGAAAAATTTCAGACGGCCTTTTTGTTGATTAAAGCGGTTTATTTATCGTGGTTGGTCAGCGTTGTGCCGTGACGGCCGCCGCGTTCTTTCAAACGTTGTACCAAGCCTTCGACCGTTGTCGGCATGCCGTCGATACAGAATGCCTGATACAGGGCGGTGTGCAGGGCGTCGTTGCGACTGAACGCATTGCCGATCAGCTTCCAATCGCCTTTACGCGGCTCGATCCAGCGGTGGTTTACTGTGTCGCCGTAAGCAAATACTTTGTAAGAAGAACGCTTGTCGTTGCTGTAAGTAAAGGACGTACGGGCGCAATAGAGGCCTTCGACGGAGAGGTTGTCGTAGCCTTTGTCGGAGCGCACGTTCAAGACGTAGCGGATGCTGTTGTCAGGCGCAGGCATGATTTGTAGGCTGCTGAGCAGGATTTTGGGCTGCTTGCCGTAGGTTTCGTTGACATAGAGGTCGAACCAATCGCCCGATTGGGTATCGGGCAGGGGCGGCAACTCGGCTTTGTGTTCTTTAAACTCGCGTGCGGCAACTTCTTCAGGGCTTTCCTGATAACGCGTGTTGGTCAGCGTATCCTTTTGGCTGAAACCCAAAGCAAATGCTTGAGTCGCGGCAAGGCTGAGAGCGAGAAGGGCAAAACGGCGCATAGACAGCTCCAAAGTGAAAAACGGCTTTATTTTATGGGCTTGCAGGGTGGGGTGCAAGTAAGTGCGGTATAATTGACGTTAATTCTGATTAATATGACGAGTTTTCATCATGAATACACAAACTCTGGATGTCATCGGTTTGAAATGCCCTCTGCCGATTTTGCGTGCCAAAAAAGCTTTGGCGCAAATGCAGGAGGGCGAAGTGCTGACCGTATTGGCTACTGATGGCGGCGCGCCCGGCGATTTTGAAGCGTTTTGCCGTCAGACCGGACATGTCTTGTTGGAATCGAGCGAGGCTGACGGCGTGTTCAAGCTGGTGTTGAAGCACAAATAAAGGCCGTCTGAAATGTCTAAAGCCGTCGCGTTGTCTGCCGCCGTATTGGCCGTCTGCCTCAGTGCATGCGGCAAGGAAGGCGTTTCGCCGCAGAACGCTGCCGATTATGCCCAAAATGTAACCGACTTGTTCCGCCAAAGCTGCGTGGCCGCAGACGGCGATGCCGCCCTTGTCGGCGAGTTTGCCAATGCCAACAAACTGGTTTTATTGTCGAAAAAAGATATTGCCGATTTGCCTGCCGGAATGATGGATTTGGAGGCATTAAGCATTTGGAAGAAAACGGAAAACGGCGTAGATTATTATTTGAGCCTGACTGAAGACAGTTGCAGCGTGCGCACGGCTAAAGCCGACGACCATCTGATTTTCAAACAATTTTTAGCTTTGGCAGAAAATCCGCCGCAAGGTTTGAACGCTGAGTTGCGTGCCGATAATTTGGCGGAAGCCCCGTTGCCTATGCGTCAGATTTCCTACGCATGGCGCGCGTCCGGCAGTCCGAAAGAAACCTTGCTGACCGTCAAAACAACGTCGTCCGAGCATTTTCCGGTACAGGCTGTTTTTTATTTGACCCATCATTCTTACGACAATAAGGCCGCCGTTTTGCCTTAGGCCGGTTGACGATTGAAACATCAAATCGATAGAAACCGTTACCGCCGAATAAAGGCCGTCTGAAACATTATCAAACCAAACCACTCGAAAGTAAGCTATGCAAACCCTGACCATCATCCGCCCCGACGATATGCACTTACACCTGCGCGACGGTGACGCGCTCAAAGCCGTTGCCCCCTACACCGCCCGACAAATGGGTCGCGCGGTTATCATGCCCAACCTGAAGCCGCCCGTTGTCAGCATTGCCGATGCCCAAGCATACAAAGAGCGCATTATGGCCGCCCTGCCAGAAGGCAGTGCCTTTCAGCCGTTGATGACGCTTTATTTGACCGACAACGCTACTCCCGAACTCGTGCGTGAAGCCAAGGCTGCCGGTATCGTGGCTTTCAAACTCTATCCAGCAGGCGCGACCACCAATTCCGATTCCGGCGTGACCGACTTGTTTAAGCTAATTCCCGTGTTGGAAGAAATGGCGAAACAGGGTATTTTGTTCTTGGTTCACGGCGAAGTAACCGACCCCGAAATCGATATTTTCGACCGCGAGGCCGCCTTTATCGAGCGCGTGATGAAGCCGGTTCTGGCGCAAGTGCCCAACCTCAAGGTCGTGTTTGAACACATCACCACTGCCGAAGCAGCCCGACTGGTATTGGAAGCTGGCGATAATGTGGCCGCGTCCGTGACGCCGCAACACTTGCTGCTCAACCGCAACGACCTTTTGGTCGGCGGCGTGCGCCCTCATCATTTCTGCCTGCCGGTTCTCAAACGCGAAACCCACCGTCAGGCTTTGGTTGCCGCCGTTACCGGTGATAAGGCGCACAAATTCTTCCTCGGCACGGATTCTGCACCACATGCCAAAACTGCCAAAGAAAATGCTTGCGGTTGTGCCGGTATGTTCAGCGCGATGACTGCCATTGAGCTTTATGCTGAAGTGTTTGAGAAAGCAGGCGCGTTGGACAAACTGGAAGCCTTTGCTTCTAGAAACGGTTCGCACTTCTACGGTCTGCCTGAAAATACCGATACCATCACATTGGTCAAACAAACACAAACCGTACCTATCAGCGTACCTTACGGCGATGGCGAGCTTGTACCGATGAGGGCCGGCGGTGAGATTGAATGGACGGTGCAATATTAAATTTGCTGTCAATAAGGCATAAAAAGAAACAACCTGCTTGAAAGGGCAGGTTGTTTTTTTATTGTCGTTCAGACGGCCTGTCGTGGGGAGGGGAGACAGACAAGGCCGTCTGAAAACCAAATTATATTGCGTGTTTATTCGGTCAACATGGGTTTCAGTGCTTCCCAAGCCTGCGGCAGTTGGGTAAAGCCGTCCGAAGCCATCAAATGGCCGCCTTCGGGAATATGGGTAACAGGACTTTTGAGTTTGGCCGCCATGTCCAAAGTCAGTTCGGGCGGAACATGGGTGTCGTTGTCGGAAACCAGACAGTGTTTGGGCATGTCGATTTTGCGCAGGATGTCGAAATCGGGCGACGCTGCTTTAATGTAGGCATCAAGCGCAGGCAGGGGTGGCAGCGTATCGGCAAAACCGGCGGCAAGCAACAGACCGCCGATTTTTTGGGGCTGTTGGCGGCTGAGAAAGTGAAGGAGGGTAATGCAGCCGAGACTGTGGCCGACTAGGAAGGTATGGGCATCGGGCTTGCCGATGTGCTGGTCAAGGGTAAACTGCCACGCGGTCGTGCTTGGTTTGTCGGGATTGGGCATGGCAAGGGAGATTGCTTGTGCGCCGGTGCTTTTGATTTGGGCGCAAAGCCAGTCAAACCAGTTGCCGTGCGGATTGCCTTCAAAGCCATGTACGATATAAACGCGTCGATTCATGTTTTTCCTCCTTCAGACGGCCTGAGACTTTTGTCTAAATCTCTGCCTGTAAGCGTTTATTATACCATGTTTGTTTATGTTTTATTGTTTGTCGCTTGGTAAGGATTTTTAATTAAGCTTTTGTTGTTAAATGATATTTGCAAGAATAATAAAGCAAACAACACGGCAGGGGCAGATGGTTTTGCCGTGTTGTTCGGGTTTGAAATATATATGGGCCGTCTGAAAAACCGGTTTAGAAATAGCCTTGTTTTTTGCGTTCTTCCATTGCCGCTTCCGATACGCGGTCGTCCATGCGCGTGGCGCTGCGTTCGGAAATGGTTGCGGCGGCGGTTTCAGCAATGATGTCTTCGGGCGTGGCGGAGGTACTGGCAACAGGGCAGGTGCAGGAAATATCGCCGACGGTGCGGAAACGGACATCACGGATTTGGGCAATTTCGCCTTCGCGTTTTGGGGTCAACGGGGTAACGGGAACGAGCAGGCCGTTGCGTTCGACAACTTCGCGCTTGTGGGTGTAATAAATCGGCGGCAGGGCGAGTTTTTCGCGTGCGATGTATTGCCAGATGTCCAATTCCGTCCAGTTGGAAATCGGGAATACGCGCATGTTTTCGCCTTGGAACAGGCGTGTGTTGTAGAGCGACCATAATTCAGGACGTTGGTTTTTAGGATCCCATTGGCCGAACTCGTCGCGGAAAGAGAAGATGCGTTCTTTGGCGCGCGCTTTTTCTTCATCGCGGCGAGCGCCGCCCATTAGCGCATCAAAGCCTTGTTCTTCAATGGTTTCAACCAGCGTAACGGCTTGGGCGGCGTTGCGAGAATCGGTTTCGCGGCGCAAGACGACACTGCCTTTGCGGATGGATTCTTCTACGCTACCGATCACAAGTTGTACGCCAGTACGCGCGACTGTGTCGTCGCGGAATTGGATGACTTCGGGGTAATTGTGGCCGGTATCGACGTGCAGGAGTTTGAACGGCAGCTTCAGCGGACGGCCTTCGATTTGGAAGGCTTTGACGGCAAGCGCCAGCAATACGACTGAGTCTTTGCCGCCGGAAAACAGCAAGGCCGGATTTTGGGCGTTGGCAATGACTTCGCGGATGATGTAGATAGACTCGGCTTCGAGCCAGTCGAGGTGGTGGTTTTGGATGGACATTTTTTCTCTCTTTGCAACCTTGGCGATAGTCGATACTTTAGTGAGGCCGTCTGAAAAAGGGAAAGAATGGTTTGTTTGTTGCAAAGATGTTTTTGTTATATTGCAAGGCCGTGTTTTTCAGACGGCCTTTGCGCTTTAACTTATTTTTAAACCGATTTCTCTGACGAAGCCTCTGTCTTCGCGTACACTTTGGTCTTTTAGAAATGAGAATGGTTTATGTATCACGGCGAGAGATTTAATGCGTACAGCCATTTGGCCGGTTTCTTATTGGCAGTGGCGGCGTTGGTGCTGATGCTGGTGAAAGCGGTGGAATCGGCGGACGGCTATCGGATTGCCGGTGCACTGACTTACGGAATCTGCCTGCTGCTTCTGTATTTGGGTTCAACCTTATATCACAGTATTCCGCAGCCTAAGGCCAAGGCGATTTTGCAAAAGGTTGATCATTGTATGATTTATCTTTTGATTGCAGGCAGTTATACGCCGTTTACGCTGATTACCCTTCACGGCGGCTGGGGCTGGTCGCTTTTCGGCGTGTCTTGGGGATTGGCTTTGCTAGGCATTGTTCAGGAACTGACAATTGGGCGCAAAAGCGAGAAGCGGCTGCTGTCGATGGTGATTTATGTGTTGATGGGCTGGCTGATTGT
The DNA here is from genome assembly GCF_051962515.1 of Neisseria sp. P0009.S007. Lineage (NCBI taxonomy): Bacteria > Pseudomonadati > Pseudomonadota > Betaproteobacteria > Neisseriales > Neisseriaceae > Neisseria > Neisseria sp. P0009.S007. Next base: position 5,372 of record NZ_JBQCVF010000013.1, read on the forward strand.
GGTGGCGGTATGGCCGCTGATACAGTCGCTTTCGGCTGGTGGATTATTTTGGCTGGTGTTGGGCGGCGTATTGTATAGCGCGGGGATTTATTGGTTTATCAACGATACGAAAATCCGCCACGGCCACGGTATCTGGCACTTGTTTGTCTTAGCAGGCAGTTTGACGCAATTTATCAGTATTTATTTTTATGTGTTGTAGTTTCAGACGGCCTGAAATAAAAAACCTCTCAGTTTGACTGAGAGGTTTTTGTTTGTCGTTAATCTGGGTTTTTGTCGTGGAATTCGTGGAATTCGTAGTTGTAGGTCAACTCTTTGCCGGCTTTGGTTTGCGCCAGATAATCGTCATAAACCGCACGGATTTCCTTACGCAGCAGGAAGAGGGCGATTAAGTTCGGCAAAACCATAAAGCCGTTGAACATATCGGACATACTCCAAACCAAATCCACTTTGCCCAATGTACCCAATACGATGGCCACCAAAACCAGTGCGCGGTAGATGCCCAAGTGTTTGCCGCGGAACAGGAAGCGGATATTGGATTCGCCGAAGTAGTACCAGCCGATGATGGTGGTGAAGGCGAAGAAGGTCAGGCAGACGGCGAGCAATTGTGAACCAAAACCCGGGAAGGCTTTGTTAAACGCCAGTTGGGTAACTGCTGCGCCGGTTTCGCCGGACAGGTTGGCATCGGTCAGCAGGATAATCAGCGCGGTTGCCGTGCAGACCATCAGCGTATCGATAAAAATACCGATAAACGCGGCCATACCTTGTTGCACAGGGTGTTTGACGTTGGCGGTCGCGTGAGCGTGCGGGGTCGAACCCATACCGGCCTCATTGGAAAACAGGCCGCGTGCCACGCCGAAGCGGACTGCCTCGCGCATACCGATACCGGCCGCACCGCCCAATACCGCTTCGGGATTGAAGGCGGCAACAAAGATACTGTGGAACATCGGGATAATGTGGTCGGAGAATTTGAACAAAATAATCACGGCACACAAGATGTAAATTACCGCCATAAACGGCACGACAAATTGCGCGATACCGGCAATGCGGTTGATACCGCCGATGATGATCAGGCCGGCGAATACCGCCAAAGCAATGCCGACAGCCATCGGAGGAATATCGAAAGCCAAATTCATGGCCGAGGCGATGGAATTGGATTGGGTTGCGTTGCCGATGAAACCCAGCGCGATAATCAAGGCGATGGAGAAAAAGCCGGACAGGAAACGCGCCGCGCCACGGCCGATTTTCGGGGTCAGGCCGTGCGTGATGTAAAACGCAGGGCCGCCGATGTATTTGCCGTGGCTGACCACGCGGTATTTTTGCGCCAAAACGGCTTCTGCAAAAATGGTAGACATGCCCAGAATGGCAGACAACCACATCCAAAAAATGGCCCCCGGGCCGCCGGCAGTAATCGCAGTGGCGACACCGGCAACGTTACCGGTACCGATTTGCGCAGAAATCGCTACGGCAAGCGCTTGAAATTGAGACAGGGATTTGCTTTCGTGGTCTTTGTCTTTTTTGCTGAACAAGCCGCCGAAAACGGCTTTAAAACCCGCCCCCAATTTGGTAATTTGCGGCGCGCCCAAGTACAGGGTAAAAAACAGGCCAATACCGATTAAGGCATAAATCAGCAGGTAGTCCCAAAGAACCAGATTGACTGCACCCACCAGAGCAGACAATATTTCTTCCATAATAAAACCTTTAATAAAAACAATAAAAATAAAATGATACGGGTAACTACTCCCACTCATTTTTCGCGTTTGGCAATATCGGCGAGCAGGCCGTTTTGCCATTCGATACCGGTTAAGTTGTTAACAATTTTGACCGATTTTGTCATCATACCGTAAACCTTCGTGAATTAAAACGAAAAACTGACAAAGGTTTGCCGCAAATGTGCTTCTTTATTTAAAAAAGTTTCTTTGTTTTCAGACGGCCTGTTTTTGCAAATATTCGGGCCGTCTGAATATTTTGGCTAAAGGCAACTTATGATAAAATGCACGCCTTACAAATGAAGCAAATTCCGCCTCAGCGCGTGAAAAAACGAAAGGAATCAACATGGCAGGCCATAGTAAGTGGGCAAATATCCAACACAAAAAAGCCCGACAAGATGCCAAACGCGGCAAAATCTTCACCCGTCTGATTAAAGAAATTACCGTTGCTGCCCGCATGGGCGGCGGCGATCCCGGCGCGAACCCGCGCCTGCGCCTGGCTTTGGAAAAAGCCGCCGAAAACAATATGCCTAAAGACAACGTGCAACGTGCCATTGATAAAGGTACGGGCAATCTGGAAGGCGTGGAATACATCGAGTTGCGTTACGAAGGCTACGGCATCGGCGGCGCGGCTTTGATGGTGGACTGTCTGACCGACAACAAAACCCGTACCGTTGCCGATGTGCGCCATGCGTTCACTAAAAACGGCGGTAACTTGGGTACCGACGGCTGCGTAGCGTTCAACTTCGTGCATCAAGGCTATTTGGTGTTTGAACCGGGCGTTGACGAAGATGCGCTGATGGAAGCGGCTTTGGAAGCAGGTGCGGAAGACGTCATCACCAACGACGACGGTTCCATCGAAGTGATTACTGCGCCAAACGACTGGGCAGGCGTGAAAGCGGCTTTGGAAGCGGCAGGTTACAAATCTGTTGACGGCGACGTTACCATGCGCGCCCAAAACGAAACCGAGTTGAGCGGCGAAGATGCGGTTAAGATGCAAAAACTGATTGACGCATTGGAAGATTTGGACGACGTACAAGACGTTTACACTTCTGCCGTGTTGAATCTGGACTAAACAGTTTAAAGAACAAAAGGCCGTCTGAAATTTTAGACGGCCTTTTTATATTGAAACCAATCAGATTTTTCTGGTTTTCAACCAAGCCCAAAGCAGCAGCAATACGACGAAGCTGAAATATAAAATACTCCACACCGGCAGGGCGACGCCGAATAGATAGTCCGGCTCGGCGCAGTTGCCAAAGCCGCGGACGATGGGTTCAAACCAATCGAACAAAGGCCAGTCGCGCAGGCGGAAGGTCCAAGGTGCGCCGCAGGAAGGGGCGGTGCCGGGCGGCAGGCTTTGCAACCAAATTTGATAGGCGGCGACACCGGCGCCGTAAACGGCCGGAGCGGCAATCAACAATGCCGAGAGCGAACGGGCAAATTTGGAAGACTGCGAGCTGAACGCCGTAATAATGGCCAACAGCCCGACACCCAATACGCACAAGCGTTGCAGGATGCACAATACGCACGGGTTCATGCCCAAAACGTATTGGGAAATAAAGGAGCCGCAGGCGGCAAATATGGAGAGGACGACTAAAAATAAAACAGTCTTGCGGAAAAAGTTCATAAGATAAAACCTTTCAGACGGCCTGGACGCAAAACAGCCGATAAATAATGTTTACTTTAACACAAAACGCATATGCTTTTTTTAGTTTGACGGTTTTTTGCGTATGTTTGTTGATGTTACGTAACCATAAATATAGAAACAAAAATGTGTCGTACAGAAAAGGCCGTCTGAAATATTCAGACGGCCTTTAGGGGAGAGACGTTTTATTTTTTCCCGTGAGATTTTTTGACATCTGTTTCAGTAATCGTACCGCCGCCATTATTAAAGGCGTTCATGATGTAAGTGGCAACGGCGGCGACATCGGCATCATTGATGGCAGTAGAAGGCATGAAGCCGTTGTAAGGTTTGCCGTTCACTTTAATCGGGCCGTTGATGCCTTTGGTCATGCTTTGCAACAGAACTTGCGGTTTTTTGTTGATATAGTCGGACTGGAACAGTGGCGGGAACATGGCACCCCGGCCTTCGCCTTTTTTGCCGTGGCAAGCGGCGCAGTTGGTTTCGTAAATCTTTTGTCCTTTGCTCATCAACGTGGCATCAGCGGCAAAAGCGGTTGGGATGCTGAGTGCGGTCAGAAGGAGCAGGATAGGGCGGAGTGCAGTCATGATGTGTTCCTTTTTGAGTAGTGTTGTTTTTGATGGCTACACGCTTGGTTTGCGTTTTGATAGCTTGATGATAACGCTAAAGGCCGTCTGAAAGTAGATTTTTCAGACGGCCTTTGGTTTAGGTCAAATCCAGCCTTGCAGATTGGCCCGACTTAATTGTGCAAGTGCGGCAATCCAGTCAGCGGAATCGTTGAGGCAGGGGATGTAACGGTATTCTTTGCCGCCTGCGGCGTGGAATTGTTCGCGTCCCATAATGGCGATTTCTTCCATGGTTTCAAGGCAATCGGCCAGGAAGCCGGGGCAGAATACGTCGAGTTTGGTTGTGCCTTGTTTCGGCAGCTGATCAAACAGGGCTTGCGTGCTGGGCTTGATCCATTGGGATTTGCCAAACTGGCTTTGGAAAGAAACGATATATTCTTGTTCGGACAAGCCCAATGCCTGCGTGAGTAGTTTGGCAGTATGGTGGCACTCGTCAGGATAGGGGTCGCCGTCGTCATGATGCTTTTGCGGAATGCCGTGGAAACTCAACATCAGTTTTTCGCCGCGTCCGTTTTGGGCCCAATAGGCTTCGATGTGCTGCTTCATGGCTTGAATATAGGCGGCATCGTCGTAATAACGGGAGACGGTGCGGATGCTCATTTGGTTACGTTGCAGCAATAATTCTTGAAACACTTTATCCAAGGCCGCGCCGGTAGAAGAGCCGGCATATTGCGGATAAAGCGGGATGACCAGCAATTTGCCCACGCCTTGGGCTTTGAGTTCCGCCAAAACATCGGCAACGCTTGGATTTCCGTAAGTCATAGCGTGACGGACGATGACATCGGGCAAATGTTTGGCCAGGGCTTCTGCTTGGCGGTGTGTGTAAACCTCAAGCGGCGAACCTTCTTTAAACCAAACTTTTTCATAGGCATGCGCGCTTTTTTTCGGGCGAAAGGTCAATACCAAGCCGCGCAATATCGGTTGCCATAAGAGCTTGGGCAGTTCGACAACGCGTTGATCGGACAGAAATTCTTTCAAGTAAGGCTTGACTGCGGCAGCCGTCGGCGCGTCAGGTGTGCCGAGGTTGAGCAGCAGGACGGCGGTACGGTTTTGTGCGGTATAGGCTAGGGCCGGTTCGGTATGGAAACGGGACATGGTTGTGCTTTATTAATGATGAATATTGAGGCCGTCTGAAAAGTAGTTTGAATTAAAACCTGCTTTCAGACGGCCTTTAAAAGGATTAATCCACACCGCGGGCGCGGTTTTCATGGAATTGCGCCTGCCAATCGGCAAATTTGCCTTGTTCGATAGCTTCGCGCATTTCGGCCATGATGACTTGGTAGAAGTGCAGGTTGTGGATGGTGTTGAGCTGTGCGCCCAAGATTTCGCCGACACGGTGCAGGTGGTGCAGGTAGGACCGGCTGAAATTCTGACAGGCGTAGCAGGTGCAGCTTTCATCAATCGGACGCTTGTCGAGTTTGTGTTTGGCGTTTTTGATTTTCAAATCGCCAAAACGGGTAAACAGCCAGCCGTTACGCGCATTGCGGGTAGGCATAACGCAGTCGAACATATCCACGCCGTGTGCCACGCCATACACCAAGTCTTCAGGCGTGCCGACACCCATCAAGTAATGTGGCTTGTGTTCCGGCAGGATAGGGCCGACAGCGCGCAACATGCGGTACATTTCGGGCTTGGGTTCGCCAACGGACAAGCCGCCGATGGCCAAGCCGGGGAAGTCGAGCTCTTCCAAACCTTTCAGCGATTCTTCGCGCAAATCTTCATACATCGCGCCTTGGACAATGCCAAACAACGCATTCGGATTTTTCAGGTCTTCAAAAGCCTTTTTGCTTCGCTCCGCCCAGCGCAGGCTCATTTGCAGCGATTTTTGCGCTTGGCTGTGCGTTGCTTCGCCCGGGGTGCATTCGTCCAACTGCATCACGATGTCGGAATTCAACACAGTTTGGATTTTCATCGACACTTCTGGTGAGAGGAACAGTTTGTCGCCGTTGATCGGGCTTTGGAATGTACAGCCTTCTTCGGTCAGCTTGCGCATGTCGGACAACGAAAACACTTGGAAGCCGCCCGAGTCGGTCAAAATCGGCTTGTCCCAACCGATAAATTCGTGCAGGCCGCCGAATTGTTCGATGACTTCCAAGCCTGGGCGCAGCCACAGATGGTAAGTGTTGCCTAAGATGATTTGCGCTTTGATGTCATGCAGGTTTTGCGGGTTCATCGCTTTGACCGAACCGTAAGTGCCGACCGGCATAAATACAGGCGTTTCGATTTTGCCGTGGTTCAATTCCAAAGTACCGCGTCGGGCATGACCGTCTTTTTTGTGTAAGGTAAATTTGAGCATAGTAATAATAGATTGGACGTTCGCGTGTGTGCGAAATGAAAGGGCAGATTATAAAGGATTTTTCGTTGGTTGACGGCTGGATTTTATCTTTGTCAAAACAATGCTTCAGACGGCCTGAATAATAGAAGAAATAAAAAATGAGGCATAAATCAAACAAAAATATCCAGGCCGTCTGAAAAGTATTTACAGATGCTTGCAAAAGGGAACACGCTTCGTTACAATAAGCGCCTTAGATGAAGGCACATAGCTCAGTTGGTTAGAGCACCACCTTGACATGGTGGGGGTCGTTGGTTCGAGTCCAATTGTGCCTACCAAATTTCCATAACGGCTTTATGCCGTTATTTTTTAATGTTTTGGAGCTTTCTGATGTTGAACATTACCTTGCCGGACGGTTCAGTCCGCCAATATGAATCACCCGTTACCGTGGCGCAAATTGCAGCGTCTATCGGTGCAGGTTTGGCAAAGGCAACGGTAGCAGGTAAGGTTAACGGTAAATTGGTGGATGCTTGCGATCCGATTACCGAAGATGCCCACGTTCAAATCATTACGCCTAAAGACAAAGAAGGCGTGGAAATTATCCGCCACTCCTGCGCGCACTTGGTCGGTCATGCGGTCAAGCAGCTCTACCCTGATGCCAAAATGGTTATCGGCCCGGTGATTGAAGACGGGTTTTATTACGATATCGCAACTGAAAAACCATTTACGCCTGATGATGTAGCCGCCATCGAAGCGCGCATGAAAGAGTTGATTGCACAAGACTACGACGTCGTTAAAGTGATGACGCCCCGTGCAGAAACCATCAAAATTTTCCAAGATCGCGGCGAAGAGTACAAATTGCGTCTGATTGAAGACATGCCTGAAGTGGAAGCAATGGGTATGTATCATCATCAAGAATACGTCGATATGTGCCGCGGTCCTCACGTTCCCAATACCCGTTTCTTGAAAAACTTCAAGCTGACCAAACTGGCAGGCGCATACTGGCGCGGCGACAGTAATAATGAAATGCTGCAACGTATTTACGGTACAGCCTGGGCAAGTAAAGACGAATTAAAAGCCTATATCCAACGCATCGAGGAAGCGGAAAAACGCGACCACCGTAAGCTGGGTAAACAATTGGACTTGTTCCACCTGCAAGATGAAGCGCCGGGTATGGTGTTCTGGCATCCTAAAGGCTGGGCTTTGTGGCAAGTGATTGAGCAGCATATGCGCAAAGAGCTGAATGCTGCCGGTTATAAAGAGGTGAAAACGCCTCAGATTATGGATAAAACCTTCTGGGAAAAATCCGGCCACTGGGAAAACTATAAAGACAATATGTTCGTGACCAGTTCCGAAAAACGTGAATACGCGGTTAAACCGATGAACTGTCCGGGTCATGTGCAAATTTTCAATAACGGCTTGCGCTCATATCGCGATTTGCCAATGCGTTTGGCCGAGTTCGGTTCTTGCCACCGCAATGAACCAAGCGGTGCATTGCATGGTCTGATGCGTGTTCGCGGTTTTGTGCAAGATGATGCGCATATCTTCTGTACTGAAGATCAAATCGTTGATGAAGCACGCGCATTCAATGAATTGCTGGTTCGCATTTACAAACAATTCGGCTTCCATGATGTTGCTGTGAAGCTGTCCCTTCGCCCTGAGCAACGTGCAGGTTCTGACGAAGTTTGGGATAAAGCCGAACAAGGTCTGCGTGATGCATTGACCGCTTGCGGTGTAGAGTGGGAAGAATTGCCTGGTGAAGGCGCATTCTATGGTCCTAAGATTGAATATCATGTCAAAGATGCCTTGGGTCGCTCTTGGCAGTGCGGTACCCTGCAGTTGGACTTCGTATTGCCGGAGCGTTTGAATGCCGAATATGTAACTGAAAACAACGACCGTGCGCGTCCTGTAATGTTGCACCGTGCTATTTTGGGTTCGTTGGAGCGCTTTATCGGTATTTTGATTGAAAACCATGCAGGCTCATTCCCATTGTGGCTTGCACCGGTTCAAATGGTGATTATGAATATCACTGAAAACCAAGCAGATTATTGTCGCGAAGTGGCTGCCAAGTTGCAGGCAGCAGGCTTCCGTGTCGAATTGGATTTGCGTAACGAAAAAATCGGTTACAAAATCCGTGACAACAGCCAATACCGTTTCCCTTACCAAATCGTTGTCGGCGATAAAGAGAAACAAGAAAACAAAGTTGCGGTACGCCGCAAAGCAGAAGACTTGGGTTCTTTGAATGTAGATGATTTCATTGCACAATTGCAGCAAGAAATCACTGATGCCCTCGTCAATCATTAATTTTTATAGGAGTATTCATCATCGCTCAAGAACGCGAAGCACGAATCAATGGTGAAATTACCGCCAAAGAAGTGCGATTAATCAGTGAGTCAGGCGATCAGCTTGGTGTCGTTTCAGTTCGTGAAGCTCTGGCTATGGCCGAAGAGCAAGATGTCGATTTGGTAGAAATTTCCCCGACTGCCAAACCGCCCGTATGCAAACTGATGGATTACGGTAAATACAAATACCAACAAGCCAAGAAGCGCGACGAAGCCAAGAAAAACCAAAAGCAGGTACAAATTAAGGAAATTAAATTCCGTCCGGGTACAGATGAAGGCGACTATCAAATCAAGATGCGCAACATCAACCGCTTCCTTGCCGATGGTGACAAAGTCAAAGTAACATTGCGTTTCCGCGGTCGTGAAATGGCCCACCAACAATTGGGTGCCCAACTGCTTGAGCGCGTAAAAGAAGATTTGGCAGAAGTAGCGCAAATCGAGTCCTTCCCTAAAATGGAAGGTCGTCAAATGGTGATGATGATTGCGCCTAAGAAAAAATAAAGCTATAATCCGAGGCTTATTTCGATTGCCGCTCGAAATAAGGTTTAATTAGCGGCAAAAACCGTGGTATTTTGGGTTTCAAGTGTTTGAAATTTATTTCAAAACCCCCTTATACCTTATCTAATAACGAATGGAGTTTTCCAATGCCTAAAATGAAAACCAAGTCTAGCGCGAAAAAACGCTTTAAAGTACTGGGTAACGGTGGTGTAAAACGCGGTCATGCGTTCAAAAGTCACATCCTGACCAAAAAAACCACTAAAACTAAACGTCAATTGCGCGGCACCGCTATGGTGGATTCACGCGATTTGGCTTCTGTTGCTAAAATGTTGCCCTACGCTTAAGGAGTTTAGAATATGCCACGCGTAAAACGCGGTGTTACCGCTCGTGCTCGTCACCAAAAAGTCTTCGCGTTAGCCAAAGGCTATCGCGGTCGTCGTAAAAACGTTTACCGTGTTGCCAAACAAGCGGTAATGAAAGCCGGTCAATACGCATACCGTGACCGTCGCCAACGCAAACGTCAATTCCGTCAACTGTGGATCGTTCGTATCAACGCAGGTGCTCGTGAAAATGGTCTGTCTTACAGCAAATTCATGAACGGCCTGAAACGCGCTGCTATCGAAATCGACCGCAAAGTATTGGCTGATTTGGCTGTATTCGACAAAGCTGCATTTGCACAATTGGTTGAAAAAGCTAAAGCTGCTTTGGCTGCTTAATTCGATAAGATTATTTAAAAAGGAAGCTTATGCTTCCTTTTTTCTTTTTCAAAAGAAACTCTATGTAGTTGATTTTCTTTCTTTAAACTCTATTTTTTTATACTGATTTGCGATAAAATAGGCCCCTCTTATCAAACGGATTGGCCGCACTAATACAAAAGGCCGTCTGAACAGGTTTGCAATCAAACCCAACAGACGGCTTTGTTGTTTCAGACGGCCTGCCATCAACAAACAGACGATAAACCACCATGGAAAATGTAAACCGTATCGTTGCAGAAGGTATTGCCGCTATTGAAGCCGCGCAAGACTTCAATGCCTTAGAACAAATTAAAGCACGCTATCTTGGTAAAACCGGCGAATTGACCGGACTTTTGAAAACTTTGGGTCAAATGTCTCCTGAAGAGCGTAAAACCATAGGCGCGCACATCAACGAATGCAAAAATCAGTTTCAGACAGCCTTTAATGCCAAACGCGATGCCCTGAATGAAGCCAAGTTGCAAGCCCAATTGGCTGCAGAAGCCTTGGATATTACTTTGCCGGGCCGTGCACAAGAGTATGGCGGTTTGCATCCTGTTACTTTAACTTTGCAACGAGTGGTCGAGCTGTTTCACGGTATGGGTTTTGAAGTGGCGGATGGCCCTGAAATCGAAGACGATTTCCATAATTTCCAAGCCTTGAATATTCCTGCAAATCACCCAGCGCGTGCGATGCAAGATACTTTCTACGTTGAAAACGGCGACGTTTTGCGTACGCACACTTCCCCGATTCAAATCCGCTATATGCTCGACAAAAAAGAGCCACCCATCCGCATTATCGCCCCCGGCCGCGTTTACCGCGTGGATAGCGACGCTACGCACTCGCCCATGTTCCACCAAGCTGAAGGCCTGTGGGTAGAAGAAGGCGTAACTTTCGCCGATTTGAAAGCCGTGTTTACCGATTTTATCCGCCGCTTTTTCGAACGCGATGATTTGCAGGTACGTTTCCGTCCGTCTTTCTTCCCGTTTACTGAGCCTTCTGCCGAAATCGACATTATGGGTGAAAACGGTAAATGGTTGGAAGTCGGCGGCTGCGGTATGGTACATCCTAACGTGTTGAAAAATGTGAATATCGACCCTGAAAAATATACCGGTTTCGCTTTCGGTATCGGTCTCGACCGCTTTGCCATGTTGCGCTACAACGTGAACGATCTGCGACTGTTTTTTGATAACGATTTGAACTTTTTGAAACAGTTTGCGAAATAGCAGAATTTCAGGTCGTCTGAAAAAGGAACAATATGAATCTTTGGACACAAAAAAGTATTGAGTTGGCAGCTCAAAGTAATTACCTGGATCAACTCTACCGTGTGTATCCCATGTCAATTAATTTGCGCCGAGAATTACCTTTACAAACGCAAAACGAAATTCGCATACATCTGGATAATCAGGACGGTAAAAAGTTGCTGCACGTTTTGCTCAAACAGGAAATATTTCCGATTAAAGACAGCTATGTCGCCTACCTAAAACGGGACAAAACTGCGATTGACCGCAATCCTGCTACTGTAAGCCGTTTGGCGGGAATATTGATTGAAATGGGTTTTGATGAGATTTTGGACAAAACTACTGTTCCTAAAGAAACTAACCGCCAAATCGGCCCATTGTTTAAAACTTGGATTGCCAGCGGTGCGTTGGGTGTGCCGGTTACTGATAATGTAGATGAATTTCTGAATTATCAAGGAAATATTGTGTTTAATGCCGGCGATAGGGCAATGGAAGTATTTGCCAAAACACATTTGGGCTATCAACATAATAAAGGATTGGATTTTATCGCTAAATTCAATCAGACGTTTATCATCGGCGAAGCCAAGTTTTTAACCGATTTCGGCGGACATCAGAATGCTCAATTTAATGACGCATTGGCAACTATGCGCGCGTCGCTTGCGCCTTGTTCTCGTCGGGTTAAAACCATCGCAATTTTAGACGGTGTTTTATATATTGAAAGCAGAGGTAAAATGTTTACTGAGCTTTCCTCGTTTACTAATGACGAAGTGGTCGTATCGGCGGTTTTGTTGAGAGATTATTTGTTTTCGGTATGACCATGCAGCTTATTTATCCCAACAAGCAGTCTGAAAATCAGATTATCGAACAAGCTGAAAGAATTCCGCCGCTTGACTTAAATAAACCGCTTCCGCTTTTGTTTTTCGGCGATAATTTCCATGCACTCTCTGCCTTGCTTAAGAGTGGCTATCGCGAACGGATTGATTTGATTTACATTGATCCGCCATATAACACAAAACAAAATTTCACTGTATCAGATGGACGAAGCAGTACCATAAGTCGTACTACTTACGGTATTACTGCATATTCTGATAGTCGCAGCATGGAAGAGTATTTGGAATTCATGCGTGAACGCCTGATTTTAATGCGTGAATTATTGTCGCCTCGTGGATCAATTTATGTACACATTGATAGTAAAGTTGGGCATTATCTGAAAATTATTATGGATGAAGTATTTGGTGCGGAAAATTTTAAAAATGATATAGCCCGAATCAAATCGAACCCCAAAAATTTTGTACGGCGAGCATTCGGCAATGAAAAAGATATGATTTTGTTTTATGCTAAAAACGCTAAAAAAAATATTTTCAACAACATTACCATTCCACTAACCAATGAAGACAAAATAGAAATGTTTCAAAAGGTTGATGAGAATGGGCGACGTTATAATACGGTCCCTGTCCATGCACCAGGTGAAACGCAAAATGGGGAAACAGGTGGAATGTGGCGTGGAATTTTGCCTCCGAAGGGTAGGCATTGGCGCAGTACCCCATCTGAATTGGATAAGCTGGATGAACAGGGATTATTAGAGTGGTCAAAAAATGGTGTTCCGCGTATAAAAAAATTTGCCGATGAGCATAAGGGAAAAAAGATACAGGATATTTGGCAGTATAAAGATCCTGTTTACCCTATTTATCCAACTGAAAAAAATGCTCAAATGCTGGAAATGATTATTGCTCAATCATCTCTCCCTGACTCTATTGTTTTAGACTGTTTTGCAGGCAGTGGCTCAACCTTGTGGGCAGCACAAAATTTAGGGAGAGAATGGATTGGCATCGATGCATCGGAAGTTGCCGTTCACGTCATACAACAAAGATTTGGCCTGTTCCCTGTACAAACGATAACGATTGAAAAATTTCAAGCTAGCTGAAATTCTAAAACGTAGCCTACCACCCAAGAAAAGGTTGTTTGAAAACAAAATCTGATAAAACAAAAGTTAATTAGTTGATTGAGAACATAACATGCAATTTCCTTATTCATGGCTGAGAACCCAAGCCAATCCTGATCTTTCTGCCGATAAACTGGAACATCTTTTGACCATGGCCGGTTTGGAAGTGGAAGAAATCGATACTGCTGCCCCTGCTTTCAGTGGCGTGGTTGTTGCCGAAGTAAAATCTGTTGAAAAGCATCCTGATGCAGACCGTTTGAACGTTACCCAAGTCGATGCCGGTACGGGTGAGTTGGTTCAGATTGTTTGTGGTGCGCCGAATGTTAAGCCGGGCATTAAAGTGCCGTGTTCCTTGCCGGGTGCTGTTTTGCCGGGCAATTTCAAAATTAAGCCGACTAAAATGCGTGGTGTGCCATCAAACGGTATGCTGTGTTCGACCAATGAACTGGGTTTGTCTGATGATGGTGTAGATGGTTTGCACATTCTGCCTGAAGATGCGCCTGTCGGTACCAACATCCGTGAATACTTGGATTTGGACGATACGTTGTTTACGTTGAAAATTACGCCTAACCGCGCTGATTGCTTGAGCGTTAAGGGTATTGCGCGTGAGGTTTCTGCGTTGACTCAATGTGCGTTTACGCCTGTTGAAATTCAGACGGCCTCTATCAGCAGCGAGAAAAAACAGGCTGTCCGTATTGATGCACCGGCCGACTGTGGCCGTTTTATCAGCCGCGTTATTGAAAATGTCAATGCGAAAGCGGCTACTCCTGATTGGATGAAACAACGTTTGGAACGCAGCAGTATCCGCAGCATTTCCGCATTGGTGGACATCGGCAACTATGTCATGCTGGAAATCGGTCAGCCAATGCATGTTTTCGATGCCGACAAGCTGTCGGGCAGTTTGATTGTCCGCCGCGCTCAAAATGGCGAGACGTTGGCGTGTCTGAACGAGAAGATCGTTACTTTGGCTGACAATACACTGGTGGTTGCTGATGAAAAAGGTGTGTTGAGCTTGGCCGGTCTGATGGGCGGCGAGGCAAGTGCGGTTTCTGATGAGACGCAAAATATTGTATTGGAAGCGGCTTGGTTTGCCCCGGAGATTATTGCCGGTAAATCCCGTCAATACGGTTTTGGTTCGGATTCTTCTTTCCGCTTTGAACGCGGTGTGGATTACCGCTTGCAAGCTGATGCCATTGAGCGTGCTACCGAATTGGTGTTGCAGATTTGCGGTGGCGCAGCCGGTGAAATGGTTGAGGCACAAGGCAAATTGCCTGAGGCAAAACAGGTCGAATTGCGTTTGGGCCGTCTGAAAACGGTATTGGGCGTTGAGATCCCTGCCGAGCAAGTTGAAATTATCTTGCAACACTTGGGTTTGCAGCCTGAGAAAACCGCAGAAGGCTTCCGTGTTACTTCTCCTAGCTTCCGTTTCGACATCGAAATCGAAGCCGATTTGATTGAAGAAATCGGCCGCGTTTACGGTTATGAAAATATTCCTGACGACTATACTTCAGGCCGTCTGAAAATGTTGGCTCTGCCTGAAACCAAACGCCCGCGTTTTGCAGTTTATAACGAAATGGCAGCTCGCGGTTACCGCGAAGTGGTCAGCTATGCGTTTGTGGATGAGCAATGGGAGCAAGACTTTGCTGCCAATACCCATCCTATCCGCCTGCAAAATCCGTTGGCGGCGCAGTATGCCGTCATGCGTTCTACGCTTATCGGCGGTTTGGTGGAAGTTTTGCAAAACAATTTGAACCGTAAGCAAAACCGTGTACGCGTATTTGAAATTGCCCGCGTGTTCCGCAAAGATTCGGCTGATCAATTTGTTCAAAATGAACGTATCGGCGGTTTGTGGTATGGCTCCGTGTTGCCTGAGCAATGGGGCGAGAAAACACGCAACGTAGATTTCTACGATATGAAAGCCGATGTTGAGAGCCTCTTGAAAAACAAAGAAGTATCCTTTGTGAAGACCGAACATCCGGCATTGCACCCAGGACGTGCCGCCAATATCGTTTCAGACGGCAAAGTAGTTGGTTTTATTGGCGAGTTGCATCCGAAATGGTTGCAAAAATATGATTTGCCACAAGCGCCGCTGGTGTTTGAAATCGATATGGATGCGGTATTGGGCCGTGAGAAAACCCGTTATCAGACCGTATCCAAATTCCAACCTGCACGCCGAGATTTGGCATTTGTAATGCCTGAAGCTGTAACGCATGATGATTTGTTAAATGCCCTGAAAGCGGCGGCGAACAAGCTGGTTCAAGAAATCAGTGTATTTGACGTTTACCGCGGTACGGGCGTGCCTGAAGGCATGAAGAGCGTTGCCGTCAAAATTATTTTGCAGGATATGGAAAACACGCTGACAGATGAAGTCATCGAGCCTTTGGTTGCGAAAATGATTAAAGCCGCGGCCGAAAAAGATGCGCAACTTCGTGCTTAAAACAAGATAAAAGTTGTCGCCAAAAATTGCCAATCATATTTGATTTTTTGGTGAGGACTTGATTTTTAAAAGAATTTTGGTAATAATTGCACCAGTTTGAATGAAGGTAAACACATGACACTAACTAAAGCAGAATTGGCCGATATTTTGGTCGACAAAGTCAGCAACGTCACCAAAAATGATGCCAAAGAAATCGTCGAGCTCTTTTTTGAAGAAATCCGCAGCACTTTGGCGCGTGGCGAAGAAATTAAAATTTCCGGTTTCGGCAATTTCCAATTGCGCGACAAACCTCAACGCCCGGGTCGTAACCCTAAAACCGGCGAAGAAGTGCCGATTACCGCACGCCGTGTGGTAACTTTCCATGCCAGCCAAAAACTCAAAGGCATGGTGGAGCATTACTATGACAAACAACAATAACCCGGTTATTCCTGCCAAGCGTTATTTTACGTTGGATGAGATGTGCCAATTGGTACAAATCAGTCCGGCCCAGTTTGCCCAATGGCAACATGAAAATAATATTGTGATTGGATACGGTGGCGATCGATATACGCGCTCAGATGTCGTTAAGTTGTTGAAACTGAAAGATACGTTTGAACCGTATATCGATACGTTCAGCCGTGGCGCTTTGGATGCAAACGGCAATCCTGCCGCCAATGCGGAAGAAGTCCGTCATGGTCTGATGCAGATTTTGTCTGATTTGGAGCGTCATCTGGGTTCTGAACAACAAAACCACCATGTCGAGCCGTAATCGATAAGGAAATTGTGATCAAAAGTGCGAAGGCATACAAAGATTTGCATGATTGATTATTGTAAAGGCTGTTTGAATTGTTTTCAGACGGCCTTTATTGTTTTATATTGCTTTCGAAATATCAGAATCTTGATTGCAAATGATTCTATGAAATAGCCGTAAATGTTATACTTAGCCTCTTGTTTGCCGATTGGGAAAAGCGGCCATTTGTTTTTTGCGGCAGACTAAGTTTTTTACAATAAAATGTAACGGCAGAATAGATTAGGCTGTCGGACAACATTCAAATCGATGAAATGGATAGCAGAAAATGAGCAGAATCCAACAAACTTTCTCAGCGCTTAATGGCGCAAAAGCACTGATTCCTTATATTACAGTGGGTGATCCCAACCTTGAGACGACCTTGGCATTGATGCACAGCCTAGTGGCTAACGGTGCCGATATTTTGGAACTGGGTGTGCCGTTTTCTGACCCGATGGCGGATGGTCCGACCATTCAGCGTGCGGCCGAAAGGGCGTTGGCAAATCATGTTTCTTTGCACGACGTATTGGAAACAGTACGTTTGTTCCGCCAAACCAATGATAAAACGCCGGTTGTCTTGATGGGCTATTTGAACCCAGTACATAAAATGGGTTATCAAGCGTTTGCACAAGCGGCTGCCGACGCGGGCGTAGATGGCGTGTTGACTGTGGATTCCCCGGTAGAAACCATTACCCCGCTGCATGACTCGTTGAAAGCGCAAGGTATTGATTGTATTTTCCTTATTGCGCCGACAACAACTGAAGAGCGTATTCAAACGATTGCCAAAGTAGCCGGTGGTTTTGTGTATTATGTATCGCTCAAAGGTGTAACCGGTGCGGCAAGTTTGGATACTGAAGAAGTTTCGCGTAAAATAGAGCTTTTGCGCAAATATATTGATATTCCAATCGGTGTCGGCTTCGGCATTAATAATGCGGAGAGTGCGCGTAAGATTGGCGCGGTAGCGGATGCCGTTATTGTCGGCAGCCGTATCGTCAAAGAGATTGAAAGCCACGCAGGTAGCGAGGCCGAAGCAGTAGGCGCGTTGGTTAAAGAGTTGAAAGACGCGATTCGCTAAATTTTTTATTCCATTATTTCAGACGGCCTTACATTCAACAGGCCGTCTGAATTCTGAATTCCAAGGAGTCATTCATGAGCTGGCTAGATAAAATTCTTCCTCCGAAAATTAAAAACCGAAGCAGTTCGTCCAGCGTCCCTGAAGGCCTGTGGCACAAATGTCCGTCTTGTTCGGCAACCGTTTATTCAACCGAGTTGAAGCAAAACAGCGAAGTCTGCCCGAAATGTAATCACCACAATCCGCTTTCTGCGCGCGAACGTTTGAATCTGCTTTTGGATGAAGAAGGCCGTGAAGAGATTGCAGCCAATATTAAACCGACCGACCCGCTGAAATTCAAAGACAGTAAAAAATATCCCGACCGCCTCGCGGCTGCGCGTAAAGCAACCGGTGAAGACGATGCATTGGTTGTTATGAAAGGCACCATGAACGGCCTGCCTGTCGTGGTGGCTGCGTTTGAATTCCGTTTTATCGGCGGCTCTATGGGCTCGGTCGTGGGCGAGCGTTTCGTTCAGGGTGTACGTCGTGCCGTTGCAGATAATTGTTCGTTTATTTGCGTGGCGGCTTCCGGTGGTGCGCGTATGCAGGAAGGGGTCAACTCTTTGATGCAGATGACGAAGACTAGCGCGGCTTTGCATTTGCTGACTGAAAAACGTCTGCCGTTTATTTCCGTATTGACTGACCCAACCATGGGCGGCGTGTCTGCCAGCTTTGCCTTCTTGGGTGATGTGGTTTTGGCAGAACCGAATGCGCTGATTGGTTTTGCCGGTCCGCGCGTTATTGAGCAGACTGTACGTGAAACCTTGCCGGAAGGTTTCCAACGTGCAGAATTCTTGTTGGAGAAGGGGGCAATCGACCAAATCGTCGATCGCCGTTCCATGAAAAAACGTATCAGCGATTTGATTACTTTGTTGCGTCATGAAGGTAAAGTAACTGCTGCTTGATTGGCACAATAAGAAAGGCCGTCTGAAAATAATATTTCAGACGGCCTTTTTGATTATTGAGGATTAAGCAGTCAATGCGGTTTTCAAAACCTTGTTGACTTCGCCCATGTCGGCTTTGCCGGCCAGGCGGGTCTTCAATACGCCCATGACTTTGCCCATATCTGCCATACCTGATGCACCGGTTTCTGCAATGACTGCTTCAACGACAGTCTTGATTTCTTCTGCGGACATCATTTGCGGCAGGTAGCGATTGAGGATTTCGATTTCCGCGTTTTCTTTGTCAGCCAAATCTTGACGGCCGGCTTCGGTGTAGATTTTGGCGCTGTCTTTGCGCTGTTTTACCATTTTGGTCAGGATAGAGATGACTTTTGCGTCATCGGCTTCAGTGCGCTCATCTACTTCAAATTGTTTGATGGCGGCATTAATCAGGCGGATGGTGCTTAAAGACACTTGGTCTTTGGCACGCATGGCGGTTTTCATGTCTTCGGTTAATTGTGTTTTTAGGCTCATAATGTGCTCACTTTATATCAATAAAAAGGTGCCGTCTGAAAAACAAAACACACCGCAAAGCTGCCCTTGCGGTGTGTCGTTTATCACAGGGCAGGCCTGTAATTAGTACATTTTAGGAGGCAGTTGTTGGCTGCGCAGACGTTTTTGCAGACGTTTGGCTGCAGCAGCTTTTTTGCGTTTGCGTTCAGTAGTTGGTTTTTCGTACGCTTCACGGGCGCGCAGTTCGGTCAACAGACCGGTTTTTTCTACGGCACGTTTGAAACGACGCATGGCAACTTCAAATGGTTCATTCTCTTTAACACGAATAGCAGGCATTTTATTTCCTTTAAATTTTGTTCAATCAAACCGTTTTAAGAAATAGAGGACGGTTTGTCATAATGGGGGAGTTGTTGTATCGCTGGTTTGCCTAGGGCAGGGCGGGATACGCGCCGTGATGTAAACATCACCTCCTAACAAGTCGGCTTTTGCCGTGCAAGTGACCTTTTCGGTCAGAAACAATCGGGCGATTATCTTATAAACCCGATAGTCTGTCAAGATTGCAGGCCGTCTGAACGTTTGATTCTGTCTCACTTTTCAGACGGCATATCGGGTATTAATAGCGGGCGGGAACCGTACCCATACGTTGTTTCAACGAAGTTTGCGGTTCATTGAACAATGACGCGTAATAAGTCGCGTTGGTCATGACTTTTTTCACGTAGTCGCGGGTTTCGGTGAATGGGATGGTTTCGGCGTAGATGGCGCCTTCCAAAGGCGAAGAAGCCTGCCAGTTGCGGGCGCGGCCTGGGCCGGCATTGTAGCCTGCGGTGGCCATTACTTCGTTATTTTGCAGGCGGCGTTTGGCATCTGCCATGTACCAAGTACCCATGCGGATGTTGCCGTCCATGGTGTAGAGTTCGCTGCTGCTCATGCCGATTTTGCCGGCGATTTCGCGGGCGGTTGCAGGCATGACCTGCATCAGGCCTTGCGCGCCGACGCTGGATTGCGCGCCCATGACAAAGCGGCTCTCTTGACGAATCAAACCGTAAACCCATGCCGGGTCAACGCCTGCCTGTGCGGCATAGCGGACGGTCAGGTCTTTAAATGGAGAGATATAGCGCAATTTGTAGTTGAGTTTGTGGTCGGTACGGTCGGCACTGTTGATTGCCATGTCGTAGAACTGGTTGTCGAAAGCGACTTGTGCGGCAGTCAGCAGGTTGTCTTCGTTGAAGTCGCGGGTGGCAAAACGCCATTCCGCCTGTGCCTGACGGCGCATTTTGGAATCGCCGTTGCTTTGGCTGTTTTTAAACAGAACCAATGCGCGTTTGATGGCACCGTCTTCGCTCATACGGCGGACGTCTCTGGCATCGGCATCGGAAACATTGTTGCGCGTATTGATGCGGCGGCCCAGTTCTTCACCTGCCATTACGGCGTAGAAATTGCGGCCGGAAGCGGCAGCTTTTTCATACATTTCTTTGGCTTGGCTGCTTTTGCCTTGTGCGGCAAAGCTGCGGCCCAGCCAATATTGCCATGTCGGGTCTTTTTGCAGTTTTTCAGGCATATGCTGAATCACGCTTGCCAATTCGTCCCAACGTTGCAGACGCAAAGCGGCGCGTGCGTACCATTCCAATTGTTCGTCGGTCAGTTGTTTGCGGTCGGAAACGCGACCGTAGTAGCTCAAAGCGGTCGGCATATTTTGGCTTTGTGCATGGTAGTGGCCCAATACGCCCCATGCGAAGCTGCGTTGTTCGCGGCTGAGGCCTGATTCCATGTCGGACAGGGTAGCGGCGGCAGAAGCGGATTTGCGTGCATCTTTGCCGATTACGCTCAACAGGCTGTATTCGGTCGCACCTTGCGCGCCACCTTCAAACGGGCTGCCCAATGCGGCGGCGAGGTTGCGTGCATCCGTGGTTTGGCTGTTGCTCAACAAGCCGCGCACGCGACGCCATGCATCGTTGGTGTTCAGACGGCCTGAAGCTGCCGCGCTTTCAACCAAGCGGGTACAGCCGGCAGGCAGTTTGCCGGTCACGCGAACCAGTTCGGCGGCTTTGCTGTCATTGCCGCTGCTCAAATCGGCATAACATTGCACTTCTTGTGCGACGCCGGCGGCGTTCAATTTGCCGAATTCTTGACGGAATAAATCCCATTGGCCGCGCGCGCCCAAGGTTTTCAACCATTCGTTGCGGACGTTTTCAGCCATTGCGCTGTCACTGGCTTGGGATAAAAATTGTTGTACCCAAGCATCGTCACCGCGTTTGGCGGCATCGACGGCGCTTTGGTATTGGCTGTAATCGGACAGGACTTTGGATTCGCTGTCGGCGCGGCGTGAAGGAATAGAAGTGGATTTAGGCTGAACGACGCTTTCGGTTTTCGAAGCAGTCGGTGTGTTTTGGGTGGCGCACGCCGATAAAACAGCGGCGGTAATCAAGCTGAGGGAGAGAGGGAAAAGACGTTGAACGTTCATTGGATACCGTGTCGTTTTTAGAATCAAAATAGTTGCTTATTTTAAATGATTTATGCGGAATAACCGAATTACAAACCGATATTTACATTTTCAAAGCCCGGAAATGACTCAGGTCGTCTGAAATATGAAACACTTTTGAGGTATTCCTAATTCAGACGGCCTGTTATGAAGGAAGTCATCAATCGGGTTTGTGTTCGATATAGTCTTGCGGTTTGTCGGCTTTGCCGGTGCGCGTAACCGTGTATTCGCCTTCGATAATGTCTTCATCATCTTTGGCAGGGCCGTAAGTTTGGCGGCTTTGGAAAGACTGTGCAGAAGAAACGGGCGTATTGCCTTTAAACGGAATCAGCAAGAGCAGGGCGACGGCGGTTGAAATAAAACCGGGGCTGAGCAGGAAAACCGCGGCGGCGGTATAGCGAATCGGCCACAGCATTTGATAGAGGGAAATGTTTTGTCCGCTGCGGACGGCTGCGCCTGCGAGCAAAAGGCCGGAAATACCGGTATGGCGCAGCATAAAGATACCGCTGATAAAGCTGACGGCCATCACAAACAGCGTCCAGCCGCCACCTATCCAGTCGGCAACCCAGACGATGGACATGATTTCCAAAAAGATTAAAACCAAAAAACCGATTCCAAAATACTGCATAAGTGTTTGTTCCTTCATTCAACGGATAGTGTCAATTGTGTTTTATCTAGATAAAGATAAACCTTATTTTTTCAAGCAAATGCTGTGTGAAAAAGGGTAAACGGACGATGAGGCCGTCTGAACGGAGATAAAAAGAAGACTGATGTTTCAGACGGCCTTTAGATATTCTATCGCATCACATTGTTCCAATCGCTTTCAAAATAGCTGACGAGGATTTGGTTGTTCAAATAATTTGCTTCAACCTTGCGCCTTGCCATATCGGGCGGAAAGCGGAACATTTCGGCGGCGGTCTGGGCGTTGAGATAACGTGTGGGAACGTCGAATTTTTGCGGGACGGGGAATTGCTTATCGAAGCCTGCCAACACAAATCCCCATTCGCCGAAGGAGGGGACGTAGACGTGATAAGGCGCGGTAGAAAGGCCGGCGGCTTCGAGGGTGGCGACGACCGACCAGTAGGCGTTGGGGGCGAAATAAGGCGAGGTGGATTGGACGACGATTTTGCCCTGCGGCTGAAGATGGCGGGCGACGAGGCGGTACATGGGAACGGAGTAGAGTTTGCCCAGCGAGAAATTGGAGGGGTCGGGCAGGTCGATGATGATAACGTCGAATTTTTCAGACGACCCTTCCAGCCATTTGGCGGCATCGTCGTTGACGACGTGCATTTTGGGATGGGACAGCGAGCCTTG
>NZ_JBQCVF010000014.1:0-26136 GCF_051962515.1 Neisseria sp. P0009.S007
ACCAAAACGTTTGAAACCTTCCTCAGCGGCACGGTTGCCGAAATCCAAGCCGCCCTTAAAAACGACAGCAACCAAACGCGCGGCGAGATGGTGTTGGTGTTGCACCCTGCCGTGAAAGAGAAACACAGCGATTTGCCCGAGGCGGCACAAAATACCATGAAAATCCTTGCGGCCGAGTTGCCGACCAAACAGGCCGCCGAGCTTGCCGCCAAGATTACCGGCGAGAATAAAAAGGCGCTGTATGATTTGGCTTTGGAATGGAAAAAGCAGGGATAATGGCTGATTGGCAAACCGTATATCAAAGGCCGTCTGAACAATGGATTTCAGACGGCCTTTTTTGATTGGATTTTAGAGGATTTCAAATTGATCCGATAGGTTCAATACGCTTCTAAGTTTGCGTTTCAGACGGCCTCAATGTTTGGCAAACCTGTTTCAACGCTGCCATGCGTTGCGCAAATATTCGATGCAGTCGGTCAGGGCGTAAAACGGGGCGTTGCCGTGATTGGCGTTGGGGTAGAGGGTAAAGCGGACATCTGCGCCGAGATGGTGCAAAGTGCCGGCAAGGATTTTGGCTTGTGCAACCATGCCGCGGCTGGTTTGGTCGGGGCGGTTGTTTCTGCCTTCATGTTCTCCTGCACCGAGGCGGATGCCGATTCCTTGCGGCAATGTGCCGGGCAGCCAATCGAGTACGCGGCGGTCTTGCCACCAGATAGACGGCGACACCAGCAAATAATGGCGGAAGCGTTCGGGGCGGGTGAACAGGGAATAGAGGCCGTACAAGGCGCCGAATGAATGGCCGAAGACGGCTTGGTTTTGGGTATCGATGCGGTATTTGCCGTCGAGCAGGGCGGAGAGTTCGTCATCGATAAAGCGGCTGAAGCGGTCGGCTTGGCCGTATTGTTTGCGTTCGGATTCGGGCGCGTTGTCGGGCAGCGGCGGCGTGTAGTCGAGGGCGCGTTGGCTTAAGTCGCGGATGGTGCCGCCGGTATAGCCGATGCCGACAATCAGACAGGCGGCATGGCTTTTGGTGATGGGGTTGATGAGCAGGGATTGCGCCATATTGAGGATGGCAGGGAAAAAGGCATCCCCGTCAAGAATATACAGTACGGGATAGCCGCCTGCCGGACGCTCGCCGAGTGCCGCGGCTTGAATGCGGTAGGTGCGGCCGGTGTGGGCGGAAGTAAGGGCGGTTTCTTCGGCTTGCAGCAGGGTGGCGGCTTGCCAGTTAGGACGGATGGACATGATGGGGTGCTTTAATCAATGGTTGCTTAAGGGAAAAGGCCGTCTGAATAATGGTTTTCAGACGGCCTTATTGTACGGATTTCTGCCTTTTTAACAATACGCGCAATTAGCGTACGTCAACGTAGGAGCTGCTGTGCAGTTCGCGCAGGAGGTTGGTGGTCGCCTGTTGCGCTTTTTGTTGGGACAGGTATTGGCGGACGGCGTTTTGTTGGCGCTCTTCAGGCGTACCTGCTTCGCGGACGTCGTTCAGCTTGATGATGTGCCAGCCGAATTGGGTGCGGACAGGGGCGCTGATTTGGCCGGGTTTGAGTTTGTGGACGGCTTCTTCAAATGGGGCAACCATCATGCCGTCGGCAAACCAGCCCAAGTCGCCGCCGTTGCCGGCGCTGCCGTCTTGCGAGTATTGGCGTGCCAAACCGCCGAAATCTGCGCCGCTGCGGGCTTGTGAGTAGATTTTGCGGATGGTGCTTTCTGCGCCGACGGCGGCATTATCGTTGTCGGCTTTAATGAGGATGTGTTGGGCATGATATTGGCGCACAGGGTCGGCTTCGGGCAGGGTGATGCCTTGTTGTTTGGCCTGCTCGATGTAGCGTGCTACTTCGGAGTCGCTGACGCGGCTGTTTTGCATGATGGCCTGTTGGCGCACTTTTTCAACAATAATGCTGTCGGCGATGTCTTGACGGACGGCGGCAGAAGGATTTTTGATGTTGGGGTTGTGCGCGATGACGGCTTCAATTTCGCTATCGGTCGCTTGGATGTTGCGGCGTTTGCCGGCTTGGAGGATCAGGGATTGGTTGATCATTTGTGCCAAAACCTGTTGGCGCAGCTCGTTGGCGTCCATTTGTGTGCCTTTCGGCATGGTTTGACGCGCTTGTGCTACGGCTTGTTCTACTTGGCGGTGGGTAATGACTTCGTTGTCGACAACTGTGGCAATGCCGTCTGAAAGATGTACGCCGCTTTGTACGGCAGGCATGGTGGTGGCGCTGACGACTGGAGTTTTGTTGGCACGCGCTTTGGTCGCTTTGGCTTTAGGGGCGGCGTGTGCGCCTACTGCGAGAGTGAGTGCGGCGACGAGAATCAGGGGTTTGAAGTTCATTGTTTGACTACCTCGTTGGTTTTGCTGTAACCGGGAATGGCTAAGCGGAGTTTTTCGAATGGGTTGTTGCCGATATTGCTCAAGTCTTTGAGTTGGAGGTTGAAGAATACGGCGTTTTTGTGGCTGTTTTCGCCGGTAACATAGCGTTGGCCGACCAAGCTCGCGCTCCAGCAGCCGCAGTTGCTTTTGTATTCTGCACCGATGAGCATTTCCAGCGGTTTTTTGGCTTCGATTTCGTAGTTGTAACGGGCGACGGCGTATAGGTTTTTGCTCAACGGCCATTGGGCGGCAAGGTCGACTTGGCTGAGTTTGTCGTAGAAATAGTCGCCGTTGGCTTGCAGATAGATGCGCTCGTTGCGTCCGTATTTGTAGCGCGCGCTTAAGACTTTGCCGGGTTCGGGGTTGTAGGCAATCCCTGCGGCGTAGCTTTCGGCACGGCTTTGGTTTTGGTTGTAGTGGATGTCCAAGTCGATGCGGATGCTCGGGGTAATGTTGCCGTGTGCAAAGGCTACCCAGTCGGACTGACTGCGCGGATAACGGCTGACGCTGCCGTCAGGCAGGACGTTGTCGTTTTTGAAGTAAAACTTCTGGCCGATACCTGCACGGAAGAGTTCCGCACCGGTGTTGGGGTTGAGGATGCGGCTTTGTGTGGCCAGCGTCAGGCTGTTGGCAGAATTGATGCGGTCGTTGCCCGAATACAGGTTTTCGCGGAACAGCTGCGAATAGGTAAAGCTGTTTTCGGAGCTGTCGAAATTGGGCAGGTCGTTTTGGGACTTGGTCGGAATGTAGTTGTAAAACAGGCGCGGTTCGAGCGTTTGCAGGTATTCTCCGCCGAAGAGACGGGCCCTGCGCTCGAAGGTCAGGCCGCTGTCGACGTTGATGATTGGCAGGACGCGGCTGACATTGCGGCTGCTTTGGCCGTTGAAGCTGTTGAGGCTGTAATAAGTGGCGTGTACGCCGACTTTAGGCCGGATGTAGCCCCATTGGTTGTGGAAGTCCCATTTAACGCTTGGGTAGAGCACCACGCGGCTGCCGTCTTGCTTGGTATCGTGGTCAAAACGGGTGAATTGGCCTAATACGTTAAGTTGCGCCTTGCCGATATGGCTTTGCCAACGGCCGGTCAGGCGAGGCATGATGGCATAAGGCTCGTCTTTATAGCCGTCTTGGTTGGCCAGCGTTTGATATTTTTGTACGCGCAACGAGCCGTCGAAGCTGCCGCCTAGCAGTTTGTCGCTGTAATTGAGCCATGCCTGACGGTCGAGGTTGACGTTGCGCGCGATGTCTTCTCGGCCGTAGAAGTCGCGGTAGTAATCATCGTCGGAAACTTGGTTGTAGTTGATGCCGCCGCTGATTTTGCTGTTCAGCTGCTGCTGGTGTTTCCATTTGAACTGGTAGCGGTTGTTGTGGACGCTTTTTTGGTCGTTCGGCATCCAGTCGCCATCGACTTCGCCGCTGTAATTCGGTTGCAGATAACGCACTTGGCCGCCCAGTTGCACGCCGCGTTTGCTGATGATGCCCGGGCGGATGGTGGCATCCAAATTCGGCGCAAGGTTGAAGTAGTAGGGCAGGCTCAGCTCAAGGCCGTCTGAACCGGTGGTAATGGTCGGAACGAGCAGGCCGCTTTTGCGGTTGCCGTTGATGGGGAAGTCCGCCCAAGGCGTGTAGAGGACGGGGACGCCGCCGAATACCAGCGAAGCGTGTTTGGCCACGCCGATGCCTGTCGATTCATCGGCTTCGATGCTTTGCGCTTGGATATACCAGCTGGCATCGCCGGGCGAACAGGTGTTGAATTTGGTATTGATGAGTTTATAGAGGCCTTTGCCTTTGAGTTCGGCTTTTTCGCTGACACTTTGAAGGCGGCGGCCGCCTTGTTCGGTATTGAGGCGCACGGCGGTGCCGGAACCGGTTTGGTTTTTGAGGTTGTAAACCAATTGGTCGCCGGATACGGTCGAACCGTTTTGATACAGGGTAAAGCGGTCGCCGGCGGTAACGGTATCGGTGGCTTGGTCGTATTGCGCCCAATCGGCATTGAGAACATCGGCATTGCGCTCGACAATGACGTCGCCTTCGGCACGGACGCCGACTTGGGTCTGGCCTTCTATTTTATCGGCGTTGACGCGGGTGTAATCGGCAGGCAGGGCTGGCTCGCCGCTGCGTTTGATTTCGGCGGTTTCGGCCGGCTTGGCATCTTCATGGTCGCAAAACAGGCAAGTGCTGCCCAAGGAAAGCGGATCGGCTTCGCTTTGGCCGGTTTTTGCCGGTTTGGATTCGGCGGTGTGGGCAGGGGTATAGTCTTCCGCCTGCGGAACAGAAGCATCTTCCGCGCGCACGGCTGTTGCGCCAAAGCCCATAATTAAGGCGAGTACCAAGGGTTTGAGTGAAAATAAACGAGCCAAAATCGCCCCTTAAATCGGTTTGCCAGTTAGAATAGCGGTTATTGTAACCTGAAATTCTGCGATACCGCTATGCAACGACAAACCGAATTACAAAACTGGCTGGAGTCTGTTTACCCGAACCAGCCGTTCGAATTGAGCTTTGCGGCAGCCGATGCCGACTTCCGCCGTTATTTCCGTGCGACGTTTTCAGACGGCCAGACCGTTATCTGTATGGACGCGCCTCCTGAGAAGATGAGTGTTGCGCCTTATTTGAAAGTGCAAAAACTGTTTAACATGGTCAATGTGCCGCAAGTGCTTCATGTGGATGAAGCGTTGGGCTTTATGGTGTTGAACGATTTGGGCAATACCACATTCCTGACCGCCATGAATCAGGAAAACAGTGAAACCGCCCACAAAGCTCTGCTGCTCGAAGCCATCGATGAACTGATCGAACTACAAAAAGCCAGCCAACCCGGCAAACTGCCGGAATACGACCGCGAAGTCATGCTGCGCGAGATTAACCTGTTCCCCGAATGGTTTGTGGCCAAAGAATTGGGCCGCGAGTTGACCTTCAAACAACGCCAGTTGTGGCAGCAAACTGTCGATATGCTGCTGCCGCCCCTGTTGGCTCAGCCTAAAGTGTATGTCCACCGCGACTTTATTGTCCGCAATCTGATGCTGGCAAAAGGCCGTCCGGGCGTGTTGGACTTCCAAGACGCGCTTTACGGCCCAATTTCCTATGATTTGGTGTCGCTGCTGCGCGATGCATTTATCGAATGGGAAGAAGAATTTGTATTGGACTTGGTCATCCGTTACTGGGAAAAAGCACGCGCTGCCCAGCTGCCTGTGCCTGCCGAGTTTGACGAGTTCTACCGCTGGTTTGAATGGATGGGCGTACAACGCCATTTGAAAGTGGCCGGTATTTTTGCCCGTCTGTACTACCGCGACGGCAAAGACAAATACCGTCCTGAAATCCCGCGCTTCTTGAACTACTTGCGCCGCGTATCCCGCCGTTACAACGATTTGGCGCCGCTGTATGCGTTGCTGGTCGAATTGGTTGGCGATGACGAATTGGAAACAGGCTATACCTTCTAAGCTTGGTTTTTTAAGATTTGATTCCACTTTTCAGACGGCCTGATCAACAAAAGGCCGTCTGAAACCTTTACAGAACACATAAACATGACTTACATGATTTACCCCAAAACCTACGACGTGATTGTCGTCGGTGGCGGCCATGCCGGTACCGAAGCCGCGCTTGCCGCCGCACGCATGGGTGCGCAAACCCTGCTGCTCTCACACAACATCGAAACCCTCGGCCAAATGTCGTGCAACCCCTCCATCGGCGGTATCGGCAAAGGCCACCTCGTACGCGAACTCGACGCATTGGGCGGCGCAATGGCATTGGCAACCGACAAATCCGGTATCCAATTCCGCCGCTTGAATGCCAGCAAAGGCGCGGCGGTGCGAGCTACGCGCGCGCAGGCCGACCGTATCCTATATAAAGCCGCCATCCGCGAAATGTTGGAAAACCAAGAAAACCTCGACCTTTTCCAACAAGCCGTCGAAGACGTAACGCTCGACGGCGAACGCATCAGCGGCGTGGTTACTGCGATGGGCGTGGAGTTTAAAGCACGCGCTGTCGTGTTGACCGCCGGCACGTTTTTGTCCGGCAAAATCCACATCGGTTTGGAAAACTACGAAGGCGGCCGCGCGGGCGATCCAGCCGCCAAATCATTAGGCGGCCGTTTGCGCGAATTGAACCTGCCGCAAGGCCGTCTGAAAACCGGCACGCCGCCGCGTATTGACGGACGCACGATTGATTTCTCCCAACTGACCGAACAGCCCGGCGACACACCCGTTCCCGTAATGTCTGTACGCGGCAGCGCCGATATGCACCCGCGCCAAGTGTCCTGCTGGATTACGCATACCAATTTGAAAACACACGAAATTATCCGTTCAGGCTTCGACCGCAGCCCGATGTTTACCGGCAAAATCGAAGGCGTCGGCCCGCGTTATTGTCCGTCTATCGAAGACAAAATCAACCGCTTCGCCGATAAAGACAGCCACCAGATTTTTCTTGAGCCAGAAGGTTTGACTACGCACGAATACTACCCCAACGGTATCTCCACCAGCCTGCCGTTCGACATCCAAATCGCCCTTGTGCGCAGCATGAAAGGCCTTGAAAACGCCCATATCCTGCGCCCCGGCTACGCCATCGAATACGACTATTTCGATCCGCGCAACCTTAAAGCCAGCCTCGAAACCAAAACCATCCAAGGCCTCTTCTTTGCCGGACAAATCAACGGCACGACCGGCTACGAAGAAGCCGCCGCGCAAGGCCTGCTCGCAGGCGCAAACGCCGTGCAATACATCCGCGAACAAGACCCGCTCCTGTTGCACCGCGAACAAGCCTATCTCGGCGTATTGGTGGACGACCTCATCACCAAAGGCGTGAACGAACCTTACCGAATGTTCACCAGCCGCGCCGAATACCGCCTGCAACTCAGGGAAGACAACGCCGATATGCGCCTGACCGAGGACGGCTACAAAATCGGCTTGGTGGGTGAAGAACAATGGCGTATGTTCAACGAAAAACGCGAAGCTATCGAACGCGAAATCCAACGTTTGAAAACAACGTGGTACACGCCGCAAAAACTCGCCGAAGAAGAGCAGCTGCGCGTATTCGGCCAAAAACTCAGCCGCGAAGCCAACCTGCACGACCTCCTGCGCCGTCCGAACCTCGACTACGCCGCGCTGATGACCCTGCCCGACGCACAACCTGAAACCGCACTTGCCGACAGCGTGGTCGAACAAGTCGAAATCCAAGTCAAATACCAAGGCTATATCGACCGCCAAAACGAAGAAATCGACAGCCGCCGCGACATCGAAACCTTAAAGCTGCCCGAGGATATTGATTACAGCAAGGTTAAAGGTTTGTCGGCAGAAGTGCAGCAAAAGCTCAACCAGCACAAACCCGAAACCGTCGGCCAAGCCAGCCGCATTTCCGGCGTAACCCCCGCAGCAGTGGCTTTGCTGATGGTGCATTTGAAGCGCGGGTTTAAAGATGCGAAGTAAGTTACCTGAACGCGGAGCAGCCGCAGGTCGGATAATTCTTGTGTTTCGACACATCTGTTACTACAAGATGTCAGATTCAAGAATCTGACTTGCGGTAGGTTTTCAAAGTCTACAAAAGCAGCCTACACATTAAAATTGATGTGTAAAACCCAACCTGAAAATTAAATAAGGAGTAACAATGGGCTTTTCCCTATATTTTTACCGCTTTGAAAATGGCGAACAGGTAGACGGCAACCGTGAAGGTGCAAAATCATTTTTAAACAGCAGGGGACTAGATAGCTGCCTTCGTGATAAGGACGGCAACTATTTAGAGTTTGATAACTGTTCCACAGATTTGGAAATAACGGATTTCAATGATAGGGAATGCCAGTTTGAAGGAAATATTGGCCATGCATATTTAACGGATGAGGAGTGTAGTTTCATCTATGAGTTGTGCCATGCTGCGGATTGGGTGATTGTTAATCCGCAATTTAGCGATACTGAACCCTTATTGATCTTATTAGAACAAGACACTGCACAACATTTGCCGGAAGAATATAGTGATAACTATACCGTCATATCTTCTGGAGAAGAGTTGCAAATGCTGCTTTTAAACGGATTTCATCAGTTTCAAGCTTGGAAAAGCCGTATTCTGTAGCAACTGTATTTTTGCCCGACGGGGTAAAAAATACAGTTGCTACGGCACTAATACTCGATAAATAGTAAAAAGGAGTAAAATTGCAACATTTGATACACAAGATTCAAGAGGTTTAGTCGGTAAACATCTGATTTATCCCTATGATAACGGCTGGAATTATGAAATTTATGTAAAAAATGCCGAACATATGGATTACCATACTCGCCCTTGAAAGGCAGTCTAAAAATATCATTCCAGACAGTTTTATCAATTTATTTTTCAGTTACGGGAATTTTTAAATTCCTTAAGCCCACCTTCAAATTGGAGCTGTATCAATGAAACCCCGACTTTCCCCATTTGCTGCCGTGCTATTTTTGGCCGGAATTTCTGCTGTTCATGCAGCACCCGCTCAAAATGCACAAAAGCAGTGCATTACCCTGAAAAATATCTCTATCACCGATACTGTCATCACTAAAGCCGAATGGTCGAACGGCGAAATCAGTGCCGACAGAATGTCTTCCCTCACTGGTGGTTCAACCAATGTCTTACAGTCCAAACCGCATTGCGTGGTGGAAGGCGAAATTGGCGCGCGCACCGGTGCAGACGGCAAGCATTACGGCACGAAATTCCAACTCAGGCTACCTGAAAATTGGAACGGAGGTTTCCTGTTTCAAGGCGGTGGCGGGGTGGACGGCTTTGTTGCGCCCGCCGTGGGTAGTATCCCCGTACGCACCTCTACCGCTACGCCAGCGCTGATGCGCGGTTATGCCGTAGTTTCTATGGACGGCGGCCACCCCACGCCCACGCCCAACTTCGGCGCAGACCAGCAGGCGCGTTTAGACTTCGCTTACCAGTCCACAGGAAAAGTAACCGTCGTTGCCAAGCATTTGATTCAAAAGATGTATGCCGTTGCGCCGAAACACAGCTATTTCATGGGCTGCTCCAACGGCGGACGTGAAGCGATGATGGCCGCACAACGCTATCCTTTAGAATTTGACGGTGTGATTGCCGCCAATCCCGGCTTCCGTCTGTCGCGTGCTGCCGTCGCCCAACAGTGGGATTATCAACAGTTCATGAAAATTGCCCCCAAAGACGCGCAGGGCAACAAAATCCTGGCTAATGCCCTGACCCAAGCTGATTTGGACAAAGTGAGCGAAGCGGTGAAAAACCGCTGCGACGCACGCGACGGTCTGAAAGACGGCGTGATTAACGCATGGGAAAGCTGCGATTTCAAAGCCGAACACGCCGGTCTCTCCCCCGCCAAAACCGCAGCCCTTAAAGCCGTGATGGACGGCGCACGCGACTCACGCGGCAACCAGATTTACAGCGGCTGGTATTACGATGTGGGTATGAATCAGCCCGACTGGCGTAAATGGAAGCTCGGCAGCTCGCAAACCGCCAAGCCTGATTCACGCGGCGTAACGCTCGGCGCAGGTTCGCTTACTTGGTATTTCATGACTCCCGCCATGCCGAACTTTGATTTGAGCAAATTCGATTTTGACCGCGATACGCCCAAAACATACCAAACCGGCGCAATTAACGATGCGGTGTCCACCGATTTGAGCAGCTTCCGCGCACGCGGCGGCAAACTGATTGTGATCACCGGCGTGTCCGACCCCGTGTTTTCCGCCAAAGACCAAGTGGCATGGTTCCGCCAAATGAATGCCGACACGCCAAGCGCCCAAAGCTTCAGCCGCCTGTTTATGATACCCGGCATGAACCACTGCGGCGGTGGCCAAGCCTTCAATGATGTAGATCCGCTCACACTTTTGGAAAATTGGCATGGCAAAAACCAAGCCCCCGAGCGCATGATTGCACAAGGGAAATCCTTCCCGAATAAACAAATGCCGATTTGCGCCTATCCGAAAGTCGCCACTTATACCGGCGGGAATGAAAATAAAGCAGATAGCTTTGAATGCCGCTGATTGATGTAAAAGAGAAATATAAAACAGAATAAAGGCCGTCTGAAACTTTCAGACGGCCTTTATTTATCAGGGGATTGACGGTATTACACCTTATTTCATTAATTTTTTAAAGAGTTCAGATTGTCAGCAAGATGGGTGTGTTCTGATGAAAAAATGAAGAAGCAAACGTTTTTTCAGGACGCGTCATAAGCTGCCGCTTTTTCGAGCAGTTTTACCCTTGCCTGCGGCCATTCCTCACGCAGCAGGCTGTATTCAACCGTATCGCGCACGCTGCCGTCTTTCCGCAGCTTGTGGCAGCGCAAGATGCCGTCTTGGTGTGCACCCAAGCGTTCGATGGCGCGTTGGGAGGCGGTATTGAGGTTGTCGGTCTGCCAGCAGACGCAACGGCAGTTTAAAGTGTCGAAAACGTAGTCGAGCAACATGATTTTGCAGGCGGTATTGATGTGCGTGCGCTGTGCCGACAGGGCATACCATGTGAAACCGATGTAGAGGCGTGGGATGGCGGGGTCGATGTGGTAAAGCGAAGTTGAGCCGACAATTTTTCCCGTGTCTTCGTCGATGACGGCAAAGGCGAGGCGGGTTTGTATGGCGGTGCGGATATAGTCAGCTACTTGGTGGGGTTCGGGCGCGGTGGTTACGTTCAGCTTCCAAACTTCGCCGTCGCAAACTGCTTCGCGCAAACCGGCTTCGTGTGCCGTTGTTAAAGGTTCGAGACGGACGCGGTCAAAGGATAAAACGGGAGTGGATGAGAAATCAGTCATGGAGGTTTCCTTTGTATTTGATAGTTTGAGTTTTCAGACGACCTTTTATAGTGTCTTAGCGGACAGCATCTCTGAGGTCGTCTGAAAGCTATTGATTAATGATGTTTGAACACCAGCACGCCCAACTCCGATACAAACCCGTCCAGCGGCAGGTCGTGCGGTTCGGTCGGCAGTGTGTCGGTCAGTTGGCAGCCGAAGCCTACGCCCAGGGTTTGGGTTTGCAGGCGGTATTTCATGGCGGAGAGAGTGGCGTCGTAATAGCCGCCGGCTTGTCCGAGGCGGTAGCCGCGTTTGTCGATGCCGACGATGGGGACAATCAGTAGGCTGAGTTGGTGGACGCGGATTTTTTTGCCGGTGAATTGGGGGACATGCAATTTGGCGCGGCCGCGTTTGCGTTCTTGTTTGGCGCCGTCGGCAGGGTAGGGGGTGAACCACATCCGCCGCGTGTTCGGTTCGATATAGGGCAGGTAGAGTTTTGCGCCGCGTTTTTGTGCGGCACGGACAAAGCCGTCCAATCGCAATTCCTTGCCCATCGGCCAATACACGCCGATTTTCCGTCCTTTTTTGATGTAGGGCTTGAGCAGGCGGTTGATGGTTTCGGTGGCGGCGTTGCGCTCGTCTGCGCTCATTTGGGCGCGTGCGCGGCGGAACTGTTTGCGTAATGCCGATTTTTCGGGATTCCTCATTTTCAGACGGCCTTTCGGGATTGCGGTAGAATGTTGCGATTATAACGATTTTGTTAACATTCAAACAGGACGCACACAATGTGGCACATTGTCGCCATCGGCTACCTTTTTGTTGCCGTGATGTTTTCCGCCGCGCAGCCGAGTATTGCACGCGCGTTGATTTATTTGGTTTTTTGGGCAGTGTTGCCCACCGTGTTCACGGTCTTCGTCGTGACCATCCGCCGCCGCAACCGCCTGATGAAACGGCAGGAGCAGGCGGAGTTTGAAGCGGCTCGCCAAAAGGCGGTACAGACGGATGAAAAACAGGACGGAAAGGTATAAAATCCCTTTTCAGACGGCCTCTTATCCGCTATAATCCGTCAGTTTTCCATTTCGGAAACACTCTTTTATTTTTTAAAACTTATGCCCACTTTCGCCGAAGGGTGCTTGACAATAGGCGCCGCCTATCAAGTTCTATGCGATTGAATGTGTGCTCTTTAACCCTTTCAAGGAAATAACATGTCTCAAATTACTATGCGTCAGATGATTGAAGCCGGTGTTCACTTCGGTCACCAAACCCGTTTCTGGAACCCGAAAATGGCTCAATACATTTTCGGTGCGCGCAACAAAATCCATATCGTAAACTTGGAAAAAACCCTGCCGATGTTCCAAGAG
Source organism: Neisseria sp. P0009.S007 (assembly GCF_051962515.1). Classification (NCBI taxonomy): domain Bacteria; kingdom Pseudomonadati; phylum Pseudomonadota; class Betaproteobacteria; order Neisseriales; family Neisseriaceae; genus Neisseria; species Neisseria sp. P0009.S007. The sequence goes on from NZ_JBQCVF010000014.1 coordinate 12,431, forward strand.
GCGCAAGAAGCCGTACGTCGTCTGGTTGCCAACAAAGGTACAGTATTGTTCGTAGGTACTAAACGCCAAGCCCGCGACATCATCCGCGAAGAAGCTACCCGTGCCGGTATGCCTTTCGTTGATTACCGCTGGTTGGGTGGTATGCTGACTAACTACAAAACCGTTAAGCAATCCATCAAACGCCTGGAAGAAAAAACTGCTGCCCTGGAAAACGCTGCTGAAGGCGGTTTCAACAAAAAAGAAATTCTGGAAATGCAACGCGACGTTGAAAAACTGGAACGTTCTTTGGGCGGTATCAAAAACATGAAAGGCCTGCCTGACGCGATTTTCGTTATCGATACCGGCTACCAAAAAGGTACTCTGGTTGAAGCTGAAAAACTGGGCATCCCTGTTATCGCCGTAGTCGATACCAACAACAGCCCTGACGGCGTGAAATACGTTATCCCTGGTAACGATGACTCCGCTAAAGCTATCCGCCTGTACTGCCGCGGCATCGCTGACGCAGTTTTGGAAGGCAAAAACCAAGCGCTGCAAGAAACTGTAGCCGCTGCCCAAGAAGCTGCTGCCGAGTAATTCGGTACACAGAAGAGGGGCGTTATGCCCCTTTTCTCAAATCCCGTTCTGAAATCCGTTTCAGACGGCCACTATTTCCAAACACGGCAATGGCCGTGTTCCCAAAAATCTAGGAGATTCAAAATGGCAGAAATTACTGCAAAAATGGTTGCCGACCTGCGCGCCGCTACCGGCCTGGGCATGATGGAATGCAAAAAAGCCTTGGTTGAAGCTGAAGGCAACTTCGACAAAGCCGAAGAAATCCTGCGTATTAAATCTGGTGCGAAAGCCGGTAAACTGGCTGGCCGTACTGCTGCCGAAGGCGTATTGGCTTACGCGATCAACGGCAATGTCGGCGCATTGGTTGAAGTAAACTGCGAAACCGACTTCGTTGCTAAAGACGCCGGCTTCGTAGAATTTGCCAACTTCGTTGCGAAAACTGCTGCCGAGAAAAAACCGGCTACCGTTGAAGAACTGAGCGAACTGGTTGAAGCAGAACGTAAAGCCATTATCGCTAAATTGGGCGAAAACATGTCTGTTCGCCGCTTCCAAGTGATCGACACTGCCAACCAACTGGTTGCCTACATCCACGGTGCTTTGGCTACCGAAGGCGTATTGGTTGAGTACAAAGGCTCTGAAGATGTAGCACGCAAAATCGGTATGCACATCGTTGCCGCCAAACCTCAATGCGTATCTGAAGCCGAAGTGGATGCCGAAACCATCGAAAAAGAACGCCACATCTACACTGAGCAAGCCATTGCTTCCGGCAAACCTGCCGAAATCGCCGCTAAAATGGTTGAAGGCCGTATCCGCAAATTCTTGGCTGAAATCACTCTGAACGGCCAAGCGTTCGTGATGAACCCTGACCAAACTGTTGCCCAATTCGCTAAAGAAAACGGCACTGAAGTAATCAGCTTCGTACGCTACAAAGTAGGCGACGGTATCGAGAAAGCCGTTGTTGACTACGCGGCCGAAGTTGCTGCCGCTGCTAAAGTGTAAGGCACTTATGAAAAAGAAAGCACCTAGATTCCAAACGAATCAGGGTGCTTTTTTTTGAGAAAACCGTTTACGGTACCTAATTTAAGACGGCCGAATATTCAGGCCGTCTGAAAACCAAAACAATAATAAACCGACACACCCTATCATTAATATTCCGACCGTTTGAAAATTCAGACGGCCCGCCCCCCCCGACCGACGACATTCAAGAAAGCAAGGTATCCCATGACACAGCAAATCAAATACAAACGCGTATTACTGAAACTCTCCGGCGAATCCCTGATGGGCTCTGATCCATTCGGCATCAATCACGATACCATCGTTCAAACTGTCGGCGAAATTGCCGAAATCGTGAGAATGGGCGTGCAAGTCGGTATCGTTGTCGGCGGCGGTAACATTTTCCGAGGCGTATCTGCACAAGCAGGCAGCATGGACCGCGCCACTGCCGACTACATGGGCATGATGGCAACCGTGATGAACGCCTTGGCACTCAAAGACGCATTTGAAACCTTGGGCATCAAAGCGCGTGTTCAATCCGCACTGTCTATGCAGCAAATCGCTGAAACTTACGCCCGTCCTAAAGCCATTCAATATTTGGAAGAAGGCAAAGTTGTGATTTTTGCCGCCGGTACCGGTAATCCGTTCTTCACGACCGACACTGCCGCCGCATTGCGCGGTGCGGAAATGAACTGCGACGTGATGCTCAAAGCCACCAATGTTGACGGCGTTTATACCGCAGACCCGAAAAAAGATCCATCAGCAACACGCTATGAAACCATTACTTTTGACGAAGCCTTGTTGAAAAACCTCAAAGTGATGGATGCCACCGCCTTCGCCCTCTGCCGCGAACGCAAGCTCAATATCGTGGTATTTGGCATTGCTAAAGAAGGCTCGCTCAAACGCGTGGTAACCGGCGAAAACGAAGGTACACTGGTTCACTGCTAATCATTGAAAGGCCGTCTGAAACAGCCGAACGGGATACATTCGGCTTTCAGACGGCCTTTTATTTTCAGTCTGTTGCGTAGGCATTGGCTCATGGTTTGAAAAGGTTGAGAACTTGCTTGACCATAATGCCCAACCGACAATTCGATAACAAAGGATACTCCATGAATATCACCGTCTTGGCTGTCGGTACGAAAATGCCGCGTTGGGTCGATGAAGCCGTCGGCGAGTACGCCAAACGCTTCGGGCGCGATGTCAATTATGCGCTGAAAGAAATCAAGCCGGAAAAACGCGGCGCGGGTGTGAATGCGGCTCAGGGCATGGCGGCTGAAGAAAAACGCCTGCTGGAAGCCATACCGCAGGGCGCGTTTTTGGTGGTATTGGACGAACGCGGCAAAGCACCGACTTCGGTCGAATTGGCGCAACATTTGAAAAGCTGGCAGCAAAACGGCGAACACGTCTGCTTTATTATCGGCGGCGCAGACGGCATGACCGACCGTTTGAAACAGCAGGCAAACATGATGATGCGCCTTTCCAGCCTGACCCTGCCGCACGGCATGGTGCGCGTTTTACTGACCGAGCAGCTTTATCGCGCCGTTTCGATTTTGCACAACCATCCGTACCATCGGGAATAATCTGTTTTGATTGCCGTGATAAGACGGCAATGCCGCTTTGTCGGTTTAAAGCGGGGCGAACCCGTTTTTCAGACGGCCTGATTTTTCCGCATGAATCCTTTATAATCGTTTCTTTGATAAATCAACATCTTTCGGGAGAACCCAAATGTCCGATTTCCGTCAAGACTTCCTCAAATTCGCTTTGGCACAAAACGTGTTGAAATTCGGCGAATTTACGACCAAGGCCGGCCGTCAGTCGCCTTATTTTTTCAATGCCGGTTTGTTCAATGACGGCGCATCGACTTTGCAGCTGGCGAAGTTTTACGCCGAGGCCATTATTGCCAGCGGCGTGAAGTTCGATATGCTGTTCGGCCCAGCCTATAAAGGCATTATTTTGGCGGCGGCGACAGCGATGATGTTGGCGGAAAAAGGCGTAAACGTACCGTTTGCCTACAACCGCAAAGAAGCCAAAGACCACGGCGAGGGCGGCGTGTTGGTGGGTGCGCCTTTGAAAGGCCGCGTGCTGATTATCGATGATGTGATTTCCGCCGGTACATCCGTGCGCGAGTCGGTCAAACTGATTGAGGCCGAAGGCGCAACGCCTGCCGCAGTGGCTATTGCGCTCGACCGCATGGAAAAAGGCACGGGCGAATTGTCGGCGGTGCAGGAAGTCGAAAAACAATACGGCCTGCCGGTGGTTTCGATTGCCAACCTGAATGACTTGTTCACGCTCTTGCAAAACAATGCCGAATTTGGCGGCTTCTTCGAGCCGGTCAAAGCCTATCGCGAACGTTACGGCGCGGTTTAAACCATAACATCATGCTCAGGTCGTCTGAAACAGTTTTCAGACGGCCTGAAGCATTGGCTAAAATATATTTTTGATTCAATACACTTACGGAAAATACTCATGCCTGCTTGTTCTTGTCCTCATTGTAAAACGCCGCATTGGGTGAAAGATACCCAATTGAACGTGGCGCAGGGTTTCGTGGTCTGCACGCGTTGCTCGGGGATGTTTAAGGCCAAGGATTATCTGTCGGGCAACCTGCCGGCCGATCCTGCCCATCTGCCTGTGGCGGTAACGGATGTGCGCCTCGTGCATAACATCGGCGCGCAAATCCTCAAACATTCCAAACTTTCGCGCAAAGAAATTTCCGATTTGCTCAACAGCGCGCTCAAGGAAGAATCCAAAGCGGAAGGGCAGGCGGCGGTCAAAACGCGCAAGGACGGTTTCAACTGGACTTTGGCATCGCTGATTGCGCTGACAGTTTTGATTATGCAACTCTTTTATCTTGCCCTGCTATGAGTAACATCGCCCATTTTGTTGCCAGCTTTCGCGAAGCCGCGCCCTATATTCAATATTTGCGCGGCAAAACCATGGTGGTCGGCGTGACCGACAGCCTGTTGGAAGGCGAAACCCTGATCCGTTTGGCCGCAGATTTGAATCTGTTGGCCAGCTTGGGCTTGCGTTTGGTCTTGGTGCACGGTTCGCGGCATTTGCTCGACAAATTGGCTTCGGGTCGGAATTTTGTTCCGAAATACAGCGGCAGCCGACGGATTACCGATGAAGCGACCTTGATGGAAGTGAAGCAAGTGGCGGGGATTATCCGCAGCGATGTCGAAGCAGCTTTGTTCAGCAGCGTATCTGCGCAGCAACGGAGCAAGCCGCCGGTTATCGCGTGCGGCAACTTTATTACCGCCCGTCCGTTGGGTGTTATCGACGGCGTGGACATGGGCTATACCGGTACCGTCCGCAAAATCGACGCGGAAGAAATCCGTTTGCGCTTGGATAGCGGCGCGGTGGTGCTGATCAGTCCTTTGGGGCATTCGTACAGCGGCAAAACCTTCAATCTGAGTATGTGCGAAACCGCGCAGGAAGTGGCCATGGCTTTGCAGGCAGAGAAGCTGGTTTTCTTGACCGAAGAAGCCGGTATCCGCCGCGCTGACGGCTCGTTGGCCAATACGTTGTCTGTCGGCGAAGTGCAGGAATTGGTGCGCGACAATCCCGATGCGCCGGTTGATTTGCTCCATGCGGCAGTGTGCGCACTGGAAAACGGCGTATCGCGGGTGCAGATTCTCAACGGCCGCGAGGACGGCAGCCTGCTGCGCGAGCTGTTTACCCGCGAGGGCAGCGGTACGTCTATTGCGCGCGAGCCGTTTGTTTCCATCCGTCAGGCACGCAGCGACGACATTCCGCACATCATTGCCTTAATCCGTCCGCTGGCGGAACAAGGCATCTTGTTACACCGCAGCCGCGAGTATTTGGAAAACCATATTTCCAGTTTTTCCGTATTGGAACACGATCAAAACATTTACGGTTGCGTGGCGCTGAAAACCTTTTCCGAGCCTGATTGCGGCGAATTGGCCTGTCTGGTGGTGTCACCCGAAGCGCGCGACGGCGGCTACGGCGAATTGCTGTTGGAACATTTATTCCAAAAAGCGCGCGCCTTAAATATCAAAACGCTCTTCGCCTTATCCACACACACAGGCGAATGGTTTGTCGAACGGGGCTTTCAGACGGCCTCTGCCGATGACCTGCCTGCCGAACGCCGGCAGGAATACAATGCCAACGGCCGCAATTCCAAAGTATTTGTTTATGACTTGCAGGCCGTCTGAAAACTTCAATCCTATTATCCGTTTTTAAAAATCATTCAAATCTTATGTTGAAAATCATCTCTGCCAACGTCAACGGCATCCGCTCCGCCTATAAAAAAGGTTTTTACGAATACATTGCCGCATCGGGCGCGGACATTGTCTGCGTGCAGGAACTGAAAGCTCAAGAGGCTGATCTGTCGGACGATATGAAAAATCCGCATGGTATGCACGGCTACTGGCATTGCGCTGAAAAGCGCGGCTACAGCGGCGTGGCGGTGTACAGCAAACGCAAGCCCGACAATGTGCAAATCGGCATGGGCATTGAAGAATTTGACAAGGAAGGCCGTTTTGTCCGTTGCGATTTCGGCAAGTTGTCGGTAATTTCGCTGTATCTGCCCAGCGGCAGCAGCGCGGAAGAGCGCCAACAAGTGAAATACCGCTTTTTAGACGCGTTCTATCCCATGCTCGAAGCCATGAAAAATGAAGGACGCGATATCGTCGTCTGCGGCGACTGGAATATTGCCCACCAAAATATCGACTTGAAAAACTGGAAGGGCAATCAGAAAAATTCGGGCTTTTTGCCTGAAGAGCGCGAATGGATAGGCAAAGTCATCCACAAGCTCGGTTGGACGGATATGTGGCGCACACTTTATCCCGATGTGCCGGGCTATACCTGGTGGAGCAACCGCGGACAAGCGTATGCGAAAGATGTCGGGTGGCGTATCGATTATCAGATGGTTACGCCGGAGTTGGCTGCCAAAGCCGTTTCCGCACATGTTTATAAAGATGAAAAATTCTCGGATCACGCCCCTTTAGTTGTGGAGTATGACTATGTTGCCGAATAAGTTTTTTGGTAAGTACGACTGGAATATAAACAGTAAAACCGGCGTAGGTGCGGTTTGGGTTGTGGCGGCATTTGTGCTGCCCATGCTGGTGTGGGCAATATTTATGCTGGCGCGGATGTCCGGCTGGGTTGCGCCGACCAAGGCCAATCCGACTTGGGCGTTGGTGTGGCTGCTGTTTTCACTGCCTTGCCTGCTGATTGCGGCCAAATGCTTTGCTTGGAAGGGTTGGCGGCTGATTGCCAACATCGTACTTTGTCTGGCGACTTGTGCCATCCTCAGCGTGCCAGCCGCATTGCTGATTGCATTTACACTCAACGACTTGCTTAAATAGGCCGTCTGAAATGCAGAGCTTCGAACTCGAAGAAATGGCACTGTTTCTGATACGCGATGCGGATGAAGCGGAAATGTGGATAGACCGCTGGGCGGTCAGCTATCCGATTGTTCAAACTGCCGAAGCCGATGGTCGGCAAACCGTTTCCGAATGGCAACACGCCATTCAGACGGCATTTGAGCATATTGTCAGCAAAAATATTGCCGTCGTGGCTCATGGTGTTGGTGTGTCCGCATTTTTGGCATGGCTGTATCAAACCGACATCCTGACGCAAAAACGCCTGACCAATATTATTTTGGTCTCGCCACGTCCCGAAGCTTTTCCCGAAGACGAAATCCATACGTTCCAGCGTGTCCGCTGCCCTTGCCGTACGGCGTTGGTCATCGCCGAGACAAACGGTACGCCACCCGATTGGGCGCAAGAACAGGCCGACCGCTGGCAGGCGCGCCTGCTTCAATCGCCGCATTCCGGCCGGTTAAACGGCGCGCTCGGCGGTTGGCAATGGGGCATGAAGCTGATGCAGGAAATGTTGTTGAGTAAGTAGTGTAGCAGTATCTATTAATATTAATAAACGAAGGCCGTCTGAAACCGATATGTGTTTCAGACGGCCTTTGTTTGCAAATATCATGTTAAATATAATTAAAAGAAACTATTCTCATTTCTTTTGTGAAGCAATATAATTCGGTTGTTTCGTTAAATTGAGTATAAAAATGCAAATACCATTTCATTTGGCTTTATTACCCACGCTGATTATCGCTTCCTTCCCTGTTGCTGCCGCCGATACGCAGGATAATGGCGAACATTACACCGCCACGCTGCCCACCGTTTCCGTGGTTGGGCAGTCCGACACCAGCGTACTCAAAGGCTACATCAACTACGACGAAGCCGCCGTTACCCGCAACGGCCAGCTCATCAAAGAAACGCCGCAAACCGTCGATACGCTCAATATCCAGAAAAACAAAAACTACGGCACGAACGATTTGAGTTCCATCCTCGAAGGCAATGCCGGCATCGATGCTGCCTACGATATGCGCGGCGAAAGCATTTTCCTGCGCGGCTTCCAAGCCGATGCCTCCGATATTTACCGCGACGGCGTGCGCGAGAGCGGGCAGGTCCGCCGCAGTACCGCCAACATCGAGCGCGTGGAAATCCTGAAAGGCCCGTCTTCCGTGCTTTACGGCCGCACCAACGGCGGCGGCGTCATCAATATGGTCAGCAAATACGCCAACTTCAAACAAAGCCGCAACATCGGTGCGGTTTACGGCTCGTGGGCAAACCGCAGCCTGAATATGGACATCAACGAAGTGCTGAACAAAAACGTCGCCATCCGCCTCACCGGCGAAGTCGGGCGCGCCAATTCGTTCCGCAGCGGCATAGACAGCAAAAACGTCATGGTTTCGCCCAGCATTACCGTCAAACTCGACAACGGCTTGAAATGGACGGGGCAATACACCTACGACAATGTGGAGCGCACGCCCGACCGCAGTCCGACCAAGTCCGTGTACGACCGCTTCGGACTGCCTTACCGCATGGGTTTTGCCCACCCGAACGATTTTGTCAAAGACAAGCTGCAAGTTTGGCGTTCCGACCTCGAATACGCCTTCAACGACAAATGGCGCGCCCAATGGCAGCTCGCCCACCGTACGGCGGCGCAGGATTTCGACCATTTCTATGCAGGCAGCGAAAACGGCAGCTTAATCAAACGCAACTACGCCTGGCAGCAGACCGACAACAAAACCCTGTCGTCCAACTTCACACTCAACGGCGACTACAACATCGGGCGTTTTGAAAACCACCTGACCGTAGGCATGGACTACAGCCGCGAACACCGCAACCCGACATTGGGTTACAGCCGCACCTTTTCCGCCTCCATCGACCCCTACGACCGCACAAGCTGGCCGGCTTCAGGCAGATTGCAGCCTATCCTGACCCAAAATCGCCACAAAGCCGACTCATACGGCATTTTCGTGCAAAACATCTTCTCCGCCACGCCCGATTTGAAATTCGTCCTCGGCGGCCGTTACGATAAGTACACCTTTAATTCCGAAAACAAACTCACCGGCAGCAGCCGCCAATACAGCGGCCACTCATTCAGCCCCAATATCGGTGCAGTGTGGAACGTAACGCCTGCCCACACGCTCTACGCCTCATATAACAAAGGCTTTGCACCTTATGGCGGACGCGGCGGCTATTTGAGCATCGACACTTCGTCTGCCGCCGTGTTCAACGCCGACCCCGAGTACACCCGCCAATACGAAACCGGTGTCAAAAGCAGTTGGCTGGACGACCGCCTCAGCACTACGTTGTCTGCCTATCAAATCGAACGCTTCAATATCCGCTACCGCCCCGACGCGCAAAATGATCCCTACACTTGGGCTGTCGGCGGCAAACACCGTTCGCGCGGCGTGGAGCTGTCCGCCATCGGACAAATCATCCTCAAAAAACTCTACCTGCGCGGATCGTTGGGTGTGATGCAGGCGAAAGTCGTTGAAGACAAAGAAAATCCCGACCGCGTGGGCATCCATTTGGACAACACCAGCAACGTTACCGGCAACCTGTTCTTCCGTTACACGCCGACCGAAAACCTCTACGGCGAAATCGGCGTAACCGGTACGGGCAAACGCTACGGCTACGACTCAAGAAACAAAGAAGTGACCACGCTTCCCGGTTTTGCCCGAGTTGATGCCATGCTCGTCTGGAACCATAAAAACGTCAACGTTACCTTTGCCGCAGCCAATCTGCTCAATCAAAAATATTGGCGTTCGGACGCCATGCCGGGTAATCCGCGCGGCTATACCGCCCGGGTAAATTACCGTTTCTGATGAAACCAGGCAAAGGCCGTCTGAAAATAAGGCTATGATCTAAGCCATATTTCAGACGGCCTTTTATAAAGGTTGAAATAAAACTAAACACATTTTTTCACTCAAATCGAACACACCTCCAACAAAATGCCATAAAATCCGCCCATTGATTTGAATGTAAAGAGATACCTATGAAACTGAAAACCTTAGCCTTGACTTCATTAACCCTGTTGGCATTGGCCGCTTGCGGCAAACAGGCGGAAACCAGTGTTCCGGCAGACAGCGCCCAAAGCAGCACATCCGCTCCGGCAGCCCCTGCCGCATTGACAGAAGGTGTCAATTACACCGTCTTATCCAACCCGATTCCGCAACAGCAGGCCGGCAAAATCGAAGTATTAGAATTCTTCGGCTACTTCTGCCCGCATTGTGCCCATTTGGAGCCGGTTTTGAGCGAACACATCAAAACGTTTAAAGACGATACCTATATGCGCCGGGAGCATGTCGTTTGGGGTGATGAAATGAAACCTCTGGCACGTTTGGCGGCCGCAGTGGAAATGGCCGGTGAATCAGATAAAGCCAACAGCCATATTTTCGATGCGATGGTTAACCAAAAAATCAACTTGGCCGATACCGATACCCTGAAAAAATGGTTGTCCGAGCAAACCGCATTTGACGGCAAAAAAGTATTGGCTGCATTTGAAGCGCCCGAAAGCCAAGCGCGTGCTGCTCAAATGGAAGAGTTAACCAATAAATTCCAAATCAGCGGCACACCGACCGTTATCGTCGGCGGCAAATACCAAGTCGAATTTAAAGACTGGCAGTCCGGCATGACCACGATTGACCAACTGGTGGACAAAGTACGCGAAGAGCAGAAAAAGCCGCAATAAGTTGAAGGCTGAATGAGTAAAGGTCTCGCGTCTCTTATCTTTTTTCCTTTACTTTACTGAAAGATCTAAGCCATGTGTGATTACTGTTCTGACCTGCGACCTACCGTTCGTATCAGGGTTCCGAAAAAATTATCGCAAATGTTACTGCGAGCCTCTGATCGTTTAGCAGACGGCACGCTTATCGATATTACTCCAGCCTACGACAAAGTTTATGGTCCCAGCCTTGATGTTGCCAAAACCATCGCTAACAGCGGTTACATTACCCATACAGATTCTCAGGGTAATCGTGACATATATGGTTGGAACGATTTCGTGGTGCATTATTTTCAATGTACGCACTGCAATGCCGTTTTCAGGCTTGGTGCCGAAACCTACCATGGTAGTGGTGGCCAATGGGAAATGCTGGAAGAGGCAACGATACGCTATGAAAATTCTTAAAAGGAATAGATTTCATAGTTATTATGTGAACAGTAATTCTTGCTAGAGTAAAAAAACGCCGTCTGAAACTTTTCAGACGGCGTTTTCTGTCAAATTAGCTTACAAACCCGGGAACATGCCTTTCATTCCCTTCATGCCTTTGGCCAAACGCATCAGTTTGCCCAAACCGTTGCCGCTGAACATCTTCATCATTTGTTGCATTTGTTCAAACTGTTTGAGCAATTTGTTCACTTCCTGCACGGTCGTACCCGCACCCATTGCAATACGGCGTTTGCGGCTGGCTTTGAGCAGGGCGGGGTTGGCGCGTTCTTTAGGGGTCATCGAATTGATGATGGCTTCCACTTTGCCCATCGCTTTTTCAGCCGTGCCTTCGGGGATTTGTTTCGATATTTGACCCAGTTCGCCCGGCATTTTCGACATCAGGTTTTCTAAGCCGCCCATATTGCGCATCTGCTGGATTTGTTCTTTAAAGTCGTTGAGGTCGAAGCCTTTGCCTTTTTGCAGCTTTTTCGCCATTTTGGCGGCGGCTTCTTCATCAATGCCTTTTTGAACATCTTCAATCAGGGTCAATACGTCGCCCATGCCGAGGATACGGCTGGCAAGACGGTCGGGATGGAAAGGCTCGAGGCCGTTGATTTTCTCGCCGACACCGATAAATTTAATCGGTTTGCCGGTTACATGGCGTACGGACAATGCCGCACCGCCGCGCGAATCACCGTCCATCTTGGTCAATACGACACCGGTCAGCGGCAGGGCTTCATTAAATGCCTGAGCAGTGTTCACCGCATCCTGACCCAACATGGCATCAATAACGAACAAAGTTTCAATCGGGTTGACTGCCGCATGAAGCGCTTTGATTTCGTTCATCATCTCTTCATCGATTGCCAAACGGCCAGCGGTATCGACCATCAATACATCGTAAAAATGTTTTTTAGCGTAATCAACGGCGGTAGTTGCAATCTCAACCGGTTTTTGGTTGGTGTTGGATGGGAAAAAGTCCACGCCGACCTGTTCGGCCAACAGGCGCAGCTGTTCAATCGCGGCAGGGCGGTAAACGTCGGCGGATACCACCAAGACTTTTTTCTTCTGATCGTTTTTCAGCAGGCGGGCGAGTTTGCCGACGGTTGTTGTTTTACCGGCACCCTGCAAACCGGCCATCAAAACGATGGCAGGCGGTGAAACCGATAAATCCAGCGTTTTGTTTTCCTTGCCCATCAATTCGACTAAGGCTTGGTTGACCACGCCGATAAAGGCTTGGTCAGGCGTCAGGCTGCCGACGACTTCTTGGCCAAGGGCCTGTTCTTTGACTGTGTTGACGAATTCTTTAACGACGGGCAATGCAACGTCGGCTTCCAGCAGGGCAAGACGAACCTCGCGCAAGGCTTCTTTAATATTGTCTTCGGTCAGCGTTGATTGGCCGCGAATATTTTTAAGTACCTTGCTGAAGCGGTTGGTTAGGTTGTCTAACATACTTATCCTTGATAATGAGAATAGCTGCCCAATATAGGGCATTCTTTGTTAAAATAAAATTCGGATTATTTTACACGATAGTCCGAAGTTATGCTTCAAGAACACAAATACGCACACCAAGGCCGTCTGAAACCCTGCCGGCTGTCCGTCTAGTGTTCACACCTCTATTGAGAAAGATATTTATGCCGATTGTCTTAATCTGCCTTATGCTGGTGTATGCCGGATTGGGTGCATTTTCCTGGTTGCAACATAAAAAGCACAATAATAAATCTTACCCGCTGAAAACCGAGCTGCTGATTTTGAGTGGCGCATTATTGGTACATGGCGCAGCATTGATGTTCCCAGTATTGCAGGATAGGGTATTGATTACCGGTTTTGGCTATTCGCTCAGCCTGATAGTCTGGCTGATGCTGATGATGTACTGCTTGGGTAGCTTCTTTTATTGTCTGCGCGGTGTGCAACTCTTATTGTATCCCTGTGCTGCATTGACCTTATTGCTGGGTTTCCTTTTCCCGGGAGATTTCACAGGTCGTCAAATTGTAGACTTATTGCCGCTATCGCACATTGCATCATCATTGCTCGCATACGGATTGTTTGGCATCGTTACCTTATTTGCCATCCTGATCCTTTTGCTCGACCGCAATCTGCACAAACGCCGTTTTTCCGCATTAGTTAGTTTCTTGCCGCCATTATTGAGTTTGGAAAAACTTATGTTCCAAGGTATGTGGGCAGGATTCGTTTTATTGACCTATTCAGTTATCAGCGGGACGTTTTTTGCCGAAGCCATTTTCGGCAAACCCATGACCTTCACGCATAAAACCATCTTCAGTATTATGTCGTGGCTGATTTATGGCGCATTATTGTTGAAACACAGCATGACCGCATGGCGCGGCAAGAAAGCCGCCGTTTGGACTATTGTCGGATTTGTCAGTCTGATTTTTGCCTATGTGGGCAGTAAATTTGTCCTAGAAATTGTCCTTCAACGTATTGGATAAATAGAAACCATAAAAAAAGGCCGTCTGAAAGAGCATTTCAGACGGCCTTTAGTTTGTATTTTTTTGTATGTATGGATAGTGTGGGAGTTTGATAGTATTTTTTTAGAAATAAAAACCCTGTTAAAACAGGGAAGTGATTAAATTTCAGAAAATAATTTTGTGAAATGTGTTGACTGGTTTTGTAGGTAGGCGTATAGTTCGGTTCTTCGCTGCTGACGCGGTGAAGAAAACGAAGCAGACAGT
>NZ_JBQCVF010000015.1:0-20930 GCF_051962515.1 Neisseria sp. P0009.S007
GTCGAAGTCAGCGAACAGCTCAAACAACACTTCGGCAACCTGCTCTTCGACACCGTCATCCCCCGCAACATCCGCCTCGCCGAAGCCCCCAGCCACGGCCTCCCCGCCCTCGCCTACGATGCCCACGCCAAAGGCACCCAAGCTTATCTAGACTTGGCCGATGAACTGATTGCACGGGTGGAAAAATAAACAGAAATATGAATATAAAAAGGCCGTCTGAAAGTTGGGAAATACTTTCAGACGGCCTTTGGTTTGATTGGAAAGAATATTTTTTAAAAAGACCGCGTACGTGCGTACCGCACACACCCTACGCATAAATTTCAAATTCTTTGTGATTCATAGGTAGGGTGTGTGCCCAAAGGCACACACACGGTTTGATGCAGGCTACAGCTTGCTTTGTTTCAGTTTTAGCCTGCCCATTTCCCAAATCCCAAACCCAATAAATTTAAATTAACTATTTTTATGATTTAAATAATGTTTTTTACATTTTAAGTACTTTTGATTCATAGCAGGATATTTGTTGTATATGCTTTGCATGATCATTTATTAAGCGATTTGATCCATAAAAAAGGGTAAATTCTGGTTTTTTTATTAACCCAACCCTCTCCAAGCTTTTAATCATATTAGCTTGTTCTTGGTTTATTACCATATCTTTTATATCATTTAATTGTTTTACGAGAGACATATTGTTTACTCCTTAAACCCTTAAGTTAGTTTTTCAATGTTAGCAGGAATAGCTGATTCTACTAATATTGGTATACCAAATTTCTCAATATGTTCATTTAAAAAACTATGTAAATTTTGAACTAGAATAGACATTTCTTGATCATTGCTAAAATCATCAATTTCTAATCGAAGATCATCTTTTAATGTATTAATTCCAATAAATCTTCCATGAGAATGCCATCGACTATTATCACTCAAGCTGTATGCAATTTCTTGTGCTCTTGCTTTCTTCTCTTCTATTGTAACAGGATCACCTTTATTTGTTGTTCGGTGCGTTACCCAGTTTTTAAATTTATATTTAACTAGCCATGTTTTTAATAAATCTACTGATAACTCTGCAGCCTGTTCATATTGGCGTAATTGAGCTAGATCTAATTGATTAATCATCATAAGTTCTGCTTGGGTAACATCATTATTCCTAGATTTCTCAATTATTTCTTTTACCTTATCCAAGTATCCTAACGCAGGAACCCATTTCCCGTCCATAGACTGAACTTGCGGATCTATTGGCCCCAGCGCAGAGGCATAATTCATATATACTTTATCTCCAGACATTGTCCAAATTGTGCCTGCTGACATAGCAAAACCAGGGATTACAAAGTAAACCTCTTCATAATAATGGCGTGTAATTTCAACCATTCTCTCAACTGCTGAAGCAGAGCCACCTAAGGTTGATAAAAATATAACAATCTTATTAACATCTCTCTGTTTGCAAGTATCTCCCAATGTTGATATTGTACTACGCCAAATATCAATAGAGTCCCAATTAATTCCCCCATAGTAACAAATAAAATCGCAACCAGAGAATCTTTGATCACGTAATTCCCCCATTTGATATTTAGCGTAATTAGAAATAGTGTTATAGAGATTTAATAGCATACATTAGCCTTAACAAACATTAACAAGACACACTAATTGTTTATTGTACCTTTCTCCCACTCCTTCAACAACCGCTTCACCGACACCGGATACGGCGTCTTCAACTCCTGCGCAAACAGCGACACCCTCAATTCTTCAATCATCCATTTAAACCCTGCAAGGCCGTCTGAAATGGGGAGGCCTTGTTTCACCAAGCTGTCGGTTTTTTCCTGCCACATTTGTTCCAGCTCTTGAATATCGGCTTCGCGGGCTGCGTCGCGGGCGGGGTTGCTGCTGTATTTTTCAAGGCGCAGGGTCATGGCTTTGAGGTAGATGGGCAGGCGCGGCCATTGTGCCCACGGAGTGCGAGTGGCGAAGCCGGGGGCAAGCAGAGTTTGCAGGCGTAGTCTTAGAAGGTGGGTCAATGGATGTTTGCCAAGTTTGCCGTTCAGTTCGGCGTAGGCGGCGGCGGTTTCCTGCAAGTAACGGCTGAGGGCTTCTTTGACGGCAGGCAGGCGGCTGCGGGCGCGTTTGATTTGTTCTTTGAAGGCTTTTTCGTTGCGCGGCAACTCGTCTTCGCCGATAAAGGCGCGATCGCAGACGGCTTGGGTGAGGTCGTCGCGCAGGGTGTCGGCGTTGATGTGTTTGAGCAGCATGGCGGCTTGGGTAAAGCCTTGGATGCCTTTGTTTAAATCTTTTACCTGCTCTTTTAATTGCAGCTTCATCAATTCGATGACGCCTTGACGGTGTGCCTGTTCGGCAGCTTCGGTGGTGTCAAACAGGCGCAGGGCGATGCGGCCGTCTTTTTCTTTTTGCAGGCCGAGATAGCCGGTAAGCTGTTGTTTGCCGCGGGCGAATTTGATGGATTCGGGCAAGGTTCCGATGTCCCATGTGGTCACGTTGTCGCGCTCAAATTCTTGGGTGTTGTCGCGGAAAGTGACGGCGGCGGCTTGGCCAAGCTGTTGTTGCAATTCGTGCAGTTTGCGGCCGCCGGCAAGCTCTTGTCCGCCGTCGTCAATAATGCGCAGATTCAGATAGCAGTGTTCAGGCAATTCTTGCGCCGCCCATGCGTCTTGGTCGATTTGCTCGAGAATCCGCATATCGCCGGCGCTTTTGGCGATAAAGTGCGCCAACTGGGGAATGATGGCCGCTTGGCGGTCGGGATTGCTTTCGAGAAATTTGGTGATGAAATCGGGTACGGGCACGCAAATGCGGCGGATTTGCTTCGGCAGTGCTTTAATCAGCAGCTGGATTTTTTCGCGCAACATACCGGGCACCAGCCATTCGAGCGACGGCGCGTGCAGGCGGTTAAGGACGGTCAGCGGCACGGTCATAGTCACGCCGTCAAGCGGATGGTGTGGCTCGAAGCGGTAGGAAAGTTTGAACTTGCCGTCTGCGGTTTGCCAGAATTTTGGGAACTGTTCTTCGGTAATGTGCGCGGCGGCGTGTTGCATCAAATCGTCGCGGCTGAGGAACAGCAGGCGCGGATTGTCGCGTTCGGCGGTTTTGAGCCAGGCTTCAAAGGTGCGGATATCGGCAAGGGGCAAAGGTTTCAGACGGCCTTTTTGAGATGTAGGCTGCTTTTTGGGTTTGGGGTCGTCTGAAACATTTTGTCGGGTACGTGAACTCGGTTCTCGCTCGCGGTTGGACGCATCTTTGGAATCCGCGTGCGCGGCTTGCGCCACACGCCCTGCGTTGCGCTGGTTTGCTTGTCCGTTTTGATCGGCTGTCTTGTCCGACTGGGTTTGTCCGCCCTCTTCGCTTCCCCAAACGCCGCCTTTCGCGTCTTTCCACACCAGCTCGGGCAGGCGTTCGTTATAAAACGCAAACAGGGCTTCGTCATCGACCAATACGTCTTGCTTGCGCGATTTGTGTTCGAGTTCGGTAATTTCTTTAATCAGCTTTTTATTGTGGGCAAAAAAGGCCGTCTGAAGATTGCTTTCCTGCGCCACCAATGCGCCGCGGATAAAGATTTCGCGCGCTTCTTCGGGCGCAACTTTGCCGTAAGACACGGGGCGGCGCGGCAATACGGTCAGGCCGTAAAGCGTCACGCGTTCGCTGGCGACGACTTCGCCGCGTTTTTGTTCCCAGTGCGGCTCGAAATAATGGTAGCGGACGAGGTGCGACGCTTCCTGCTCTATCCATTCGGGCTGGATAACGGCGACATCGCGCGCGTAAAGGCGCGTGGTTTCAACCAATTCTGCCGCCATCACCCATTTGGGCTTGGTTTTGAACAGGGCTGATGCCGGGAAAAGGTGGAAACGGCTGCCGCGCGCGCCAGTATAGTCGTTGCCGTCGGGTGATTTCATGCCGACGTTGGCGATAAGGCCGGTCAGCAGGGCGCGGTGGATTTGTTCGTATCCGGCTTCTTTAGCGGCGCGGATTTGGGCGCGGTGTTGTTTCTTATCCAGTTGTTTTTGTTTGAGCTTTGCCGCCAAATCTTGGTCGCCTTGGCTTTCAGACGGCCTTAATTGTTCTTGGGAAGGAGGTTGTCTAAACGCGGCTTCTTTGGTGGTCAAACCCATTTCAATCGCGGTTTGAGCAAGCTGGTGGTGCAGCTCGCGCCATTCGCGCATCCGCAGATGCGACAGGAAATATTGACGGCACCATTGCACCAGCTGCTTGTTGGACAAACCTTTGTCGCGCTCGCGCTGGAAGCTGTCCCAAATATTCAGATAGGCAAGAAAGTCAGATTGCTTATCGGTAAAGCGTTCATGCGCCTTGGCCGCGGCATCGCGCGCTTCCAACGGCCGCTCGCGCGGGTCTTGAATCGACAGTGCGGACGCGATCACCAATATTTCCGCCATGCAGTCGTGTTTCTTCGCCGCCAGTAAAATACGCGCGATTTTCGGGTCGATGGGCAGGCGCGCCATTTGTTCGCCGAGCTTGGTCAGACGGTAGCGCGTGTTGGCACCGATATGGCCTGAACTGTTTTGCAGGCCGTCTGAAATATTGGCTGGGTTGAATCGGGCATCAATGCCTGATCCGCGTACTTGGTTTTTCATATTTTGCATAGTCTTGTCAATCGGGCATCTATCCCCGACATCATCTAAATTTGTCTTTATTGGTTTTCACGCCGCTTATTGTGGATAAACATATTCCGCCTTGCCATCGCGAATGTTCAAGCTGCCTGCATCGCCTGTAATCAGATTGCCCGTTACCGAGCCTTCGCTACAACCTGAAACCGGCATATCGTAGCCCAGTGTGTGAATCAGGAACGTTGAAAGCTGCTGATGGAAGGCAATCTCGCAAGGCGCAAAAGCCTGGTTGACAGCCTGTTGCACGGCCTTATCCGGGCTGTACAACACCAGCGGCACGAGATAGCTGTCGGGCTGCACCGTGCCTTGATTGTAGGTATCTTGGCGCACATACTGACCATGATCAGAGGTATAGGCAAACAGCCAGTTGCCATCAGGCTGCTTTTGCAGCTGCTCGAATACGGTTTGGATCATTTGGTCGGTTTTGTGGATGGTGTTGTCGTACTTATCCACAATATTGGCTTCGCCGAAAACTTTATCTTGAGGCTGCAACAATGCGCCGTATGGGACGTGCGAACCGCGTTGGTGCAACACAATAAAATGCTTGCCCTGCTGCAAATTGATTTTGTCGAACAGCGGCAGCAGCTTCTCATCAGGCATATTGTCGCCGTTGCCGTAGCCAAGCTGAGTCGGCTGAACCAGATGGTCTATCCATTTCTTACCGATTAAGTTCAAAATCGCCATCTCGTTTTCCGCCTGCGCGCTGTAAAAATACGTTTCATAGCCCTGCTCTTTAGCGAGGCGGAACATATTGGTATCGCCGCTGCTGATTTGCTCGTAGCCGTTGGCATGCGGTATCGCATTAAAAAAGCTGGGCAGGGACACAGCCGTCATCAAAGCGGCGGAATAGCTTTGTTTCACAATCGGCTTAAATTCGGCTTGCGACAGCTGGGTCAAAAATGGCGAAGTTTCGCGTCCGTAACCAAACAGTTTCAAATGCGTCGCGCTTTCACTTTCGCCCATAATCAGGACGATATTTTGAACACTGCCCTGCCCGATTTTGCTTGGCGCAGACTGTTTGAACACAGGAATCTTGCTTAAATCAAACAACTGATACGGCAACACGCGTCCGATAAAATAGCCAAAGCTGAAATAATTGGCTTTGATGCGGCTGTATGTTGGTTTGGGCGAAATACCGTGTTCCTGCGTCGTACTGAATGAACGTCCAAAAATCAGCAACATCGCCGCAATAAACAAAATATCGGCAGCAAAATGCGTCTTACGGCGGAACTTGGCAAGGCTGCAAAACAGCACGACTTCCAACACGCCCCACAACACAGGCAGCCACAACTTATCCAACATCGACGCGCCCGCGCTGCCAACTTCGGTAACCTCTTTCAGCATCAGCCAATAATTAATGCCCGTTATCCAACTTTGATAAACCGCGTAATGCACATTGTTGGCAATGATGCTGAGCGCAAAAAACAACGCAATCAGCAACCGTGAAGCCTTATAACGCGCAAACAGATACAGCGCAGCAATCACAAATGTCAGCGCAAACGTTTCTGCAATTTTTGCCGCCGGCAGAGTTTCAATTCCGAATACAAAGCGATAGGCAATTTCGCTGGCAGTAAGTAAAGACGAATACAGAACAAGCGTGAGGAAAGATTTTTTCATCATTAATATTTCACAATAAAAAATTTACCGATTGAGTTTTAAAACCCAATATTCCCTTTTCAATAGTTTTTAGTTTCTCAATGATTTAGGCCGTCTGAAAATGAAACATAATCTACCATTTTCTTTTACTTTTCAGACGGCCTCCACCGCACCCAACTCCAGTAATACCTGAAAACCGTCATTGATATACCGCGAATCGGGCATTTCTAAAAATGGGAATGCTGCTACGTCGCCCAAGTTCAGCGATGCCATGCGTAGGATGACGGCGGCTAGGTTGCTGCGGACGATTTCGGGGGCGGTAAATTCGGGGCGGCTGTTGAAATCTTCTTCTGAAAACAGTCGGATACACACGCCTGCGGAGACGCGTCCGCAGCGACCGGAGCGTTGGCAGGCGGCAGCTTGGGAGATTTTTTCGACATGAAGCTGCTCCACTTTCGCCCGTGCGGAATAGCGTTTGACGCGCGCGAGGCCGGTGTCGATGACGTATTTAATGCCCGGTACGGTGAGCGAGGTTTCGGCGACGTTGGTTGCCAGCACGATGCGGCGTTTTGCGCCTGATGGGTGGAAGATTTTGTGCTGCTCGGCGTGCGACAGGCGTGCGAATAGGGGCAGGATTTCGTCGTTGCGGCGCAGCGTGGATTTGCGCAGGGCTTCGGCGGCTTCGCGGATTTCGCGCTCGCCCGGCAGGAACACCAAAATATCGCCTTCGCCATAGCGTACCAATTCGTCGGCTGCATCGACAATTGCGTCGGTCAGCTCGACTTCTGCGTCGTCTTCGTCTTTGCTGGTCAGCGGTCGGTAGAGGATTTCGACGGGATACGTCCGTCCGCTCACTTCTAAAACAGGGGCACCGTTGAAGTGTTGGGAGAAGCGTTCTGCATCTATCGTTGCCGAGGTGATGATGACTTTCAAATCAGGGCGGCGCGGCAGCAGCTGTTTCAAATAGCCCAAGAGGAAGTCGATGTTCAGGCTGCGTTCGTGCGCTTCGTCGATGATAATCGTGTCGTATGCGGCGAGATAATGGTCGGTCTGGGTTTCTGCCAGCAGGATGCCGTCGGTCATCAACTTGACGCAGGCATCGCGCGAGGTGTGGTCGGTAAAGCGCACTTTATAGCCGACCGCGTTGCCGATTTCGGATTTCAGCTCTTCGGCAATCCGCTCTGCTACGGAACGCGCAGCCAAACGGCGCGGCTGGGTATGCCCGATCAATCCTGCCGCCCCACGCCCGAGTTCCAAACAAATCTTGGGCAACTGCGTGGTTTTGCCCGAACCGGTTTCGCCGCAAATAATCGTTACCTGATTTTCGGCAATGGCTTTTTTGATTTCGTCGAGCTTTTCGTGAACGGGCAGCGTGTTGTCGAATTCGGGCTTGGGCAGTTTGGACAGGCGTTGCAGATAGAGGTCGTGCGATTTTTTGTATTTTTCCTCAACCTTGGCCAGGCCGCCGTATTTATTGGGGTTCTTAAAGGCAGATCGCAGAAAATGGCGGTCTTTGGAGAGGGTTTGGGCGAAATCGGGTTGCGGCATGATGGTGCAATGAATTAAATAATGTGAAAAGAATGGAATTATAGCAAAAGGCCGTCTGAAACTTGCTTGCTTTCAAGTTTCAGACGGCCTTTGTATGGATAAACCGTTTTAGTCGGCGGCGTGCCAAGGTTTTTGCATACCGGCGTGGAAACTCGGTTTTTCTCCGCCCCACAAGGTGTCGATGTCGTAGAAGTCGCGCACGGCAGGGAGCATGACGTGGACAACGAGGTCGCCTGCGTCGACAAGCGTCCATTCGCCGCTGTCGCCTTCGGTGCTGAGGATTTCAAAACCGGCTTCTTTCAAATCGACGGCAACGTTATTTGCCAGTGCTTTGACTTGGCGTGTGCTGTCGCCGCTGGCAATAATCATGCGGGCGAACAGGGAGGTTTTGTCTTGGGTTTCCAAAACAGAGATGTCTTTGGCTTTAATGTCTTCGAGGGCGTTTACGGCCACTTCGACCATTTTTTGCAGGTCTTGCAATTCTTGTTCGTTCATTATTTTCCTAGTTGAAATGTTTTCAGACGGCATTATAGCTTATCTGCCTGAATAAACGCTATTTTCCATAGAGTTTGTGTTGGCGGATGTATTGGGCGACCGGTTGCGGCAGGCCGTCTGAATGGTGGGTTTTGGCGAGATCGGCACGGATTTGGGTGGAGCTGGTGTTGTGCAGCGGCGCGTTGAGGATGCGGACGCTGCCGTTTTGCAGGGCTTCGCCGAGCCATGCGTGCAATTCGCGCGGGGTTTTGTTGAGGTTGTCGCCTTGTCGCATGGCGATGGCGATATGGGTCTGGCGCACGAGGGTTTGCCATTTTTTCCATGTGTGCAGCTGCATCAGGCTGTCGCTGCCCATCAGCCACCACAGTTGCGCGCCGGGAAACTGCTGGCGGAAGATCTGGACGGTGTCAAACGTATAGGTCGCGCCGTCACGGACGATGTCGCAGTCGCTGGCGGCGAATTTCGGTTCGTCGGCAATGGCGAGTTCAACCATATTGAGGCGCTCTTGTGCCGGCGTGCGCGTGCTGTCTTTGTGGTACGGGTCGCCTGCCGGCAGGAAGACGACAAGATCCAAACCGATTTCGTCGGCGAAGGCGCGGGCGATATGGAGGTGGCCGTTGTGGATGGGGTCAAACGTGCCGCCGAATAATCCGATGTTTTTCATTTCGTGGTGGTGTCTGCGTTAGATGTTTTGGCCGTCTGAAGCAGGCAGGCTGCCGTCAACAATCAGGTTGAGCTTGCCTGTGGTCGGATGGATGACCAGGCCGTGGATGGCGATGTTGTCGGGCATCAGCGGATGTTTGCGAATCAGCTCGACGGTATGGCGCACGCTGTCTTCGACATCGTCAAAACCGGTCAGCCAGCCGTCCAAATCGATACCGGCATTGCGCAGGGTTTCGATACGGTCGTCGGGAATATTGCTGTCATGTACGCGTTGGAGGAACTCTTCGGCGTGTAATCCGCGCATACCGCAGTCGTGGTGGGCAATGACCATGATTTCTTTGACTTTGAGTTCAAATACGGCGACCAACAAACTGCGCATCACCGAACCCCAAGGGTGGGTCACCAGCGCGCCGGCGTTTTTGATGAGCTTGGCATCGCCGTTTTTCAAGCCTAAAGCATTGGGCAGCAATTCGATAATGCGTGCGTCCATGCAGGAAAGGATGGCCAGCTCGCGGCCGGGGTATTTGTTGGTAAAGTATTTTTCGTATTCGCCCGTTTCGACGAAATGTTGGTTATAGGCGAGGATTTCGCTCAATTCGCTCATGATGTGCTCGTTTCGGATGGTTTACTCTATTATAGCGGTTTTCAGGGGGTATGGTTGTTTTGCAAATTCGCCGTAAACGGCTAAAATCGACGTATCTTTAGTTCTTTTGGAGGATGTGCCGTGTCTCAGTCTTTCCGCTTTGAACAGGTATTCGCGTCCGATGTCCACGATGCATTGTGGGATTGGGCGCAAACCAGCTATGGCGCATCCGACGATTGGTGCATTCTGTATCTCAACGGCCTGCCTTTAGGCCGTCTGAACCCGTTATGGCGCGAACGCCTCGGGCAAGATTGGACAGGCAGGCAGTCGATCCTTTCAGACGGCCTGAATTTGGAAACCGACAGCTGGGCGGAAATGGGCGACAGTTTGCAAACGCTGGCGCAACAGTGGCGCGAGTGCGGTTGGCTCAAGGGTTGGCGCGGTGAAAAATTTGACATCTGCGACCAGTCGGGCAAGCCTTTATGCGCACTCGAACGCGCCGCCTTCCGTCCGTTCGGCCTGATGAGTCAGGCAGTGCATTTGAACGGATTGGTCGAAACAGAAGACGGTTTGCGCTTTTGGATAGGCCGCCGCAGTCCGCACAAAGCCGTTGATCCAAACAAACTCGACAACCTGACCGGAGGCGGCATCAGCAGCGGAGAGAGGCCGTCTGAAGCCGTCTGCCGCGAAGGCGAAGAAGAAGCAGGCATTCCCGCTTCTATGACACCCCATATCCGACCGACCGCCCAAATATATAGTTTGCGCCCGGTTAATCGCGGTGTCCACAACGAAATCCTGTATATCTTCGACATCATCCTACCCGAAGGCTTCCAACCCGCCAACCAAGACGGAGAAGTCGCCGGTTTTGAACTGATGGACATCCCCACCCTGCTCGATGCCATGTTGGGCGGACACATGATGCACGATGCCAAGCTGGTCACGATCGAAGCCTGCCGGCGATACGGCCTGATCGACCCCAAACATCCGCTGTCCGCATGGCTCGACAGCATCCGTTGCCGACCCCATTTTTAAAGGCCGTCTGAAACCATGTTGCAACTCAAAAACATCAACAAACGCTTCGGCAGCAAAACCGTTGCCCAAGACATCAATCTAAACGTCGAAGCAGGCGAAATCCTCGCCGTACTCGGCCGCTCCGGCTGCGGCAAATCCACCCTGCTCAAAACCATTGTCGGCCTGGTGCGTCCCGACAGCGGCGAAGTCTGGCTCAACGGCGACAACATCACCGACATGCCGTCTGAAAAACGCAATATCTCGCTGATGTTTCAAGACTACGCCCTTTTGCCGCATTTAACCGCCCTCGACAACGTCGGCTTCGGCCTCAAAATGCGCCGCCTGCCCAAAGCCGAAATCGAAGAACAATCCATGCAGGCCTTGCGCGACATCGGTTTGGAACACGAAGCACAACGCAAACCCGAAAGCCTCTCCGGCGGCGAACAGCAACGCCTCGCCCTCGCACGCGCCCTCATCACGCGCCCGTCGCTGTTGCTCTTGGACGAAGCCTTCTCCAGCCTCGACACCCACCTGCGCCACCACCTGCGCACCCTGACCGCCGAACGCATCCGCAGTCAAAACATCCCCGCCATCCTCGTGACCCACTCCGCCGAGGAAGCCTGCACCATGGCCGACACCATCGCCATCATGCACGAAGGCCGCATTCTCCAACACGGCACGCCGGAAACCCTTATCCGCCGCCCCGTCAACGCCCAAGCCGCCCTACTGCTCGGTTTGGCCAACACCGGCGACACACGCTACATTCCCCAACACGCCATCCGATTCGACCCGAACGGCACAGCCGTCCGCATCAGCGAAGCCGTCCCCCTCGCCGAAGGCATACGCCTTACCCTCGCCCATCCGCAATACGGCGATTTGATTTGGTATCCCCACGCCGACCACGATACGGACAAACCGCAAACCGGACAGGAAATCCGCATCAGCGTGGATGAAAATCAGATTGTTTGGTTTGATTGAATGTGATGGATTAAGAAAAAGAAAAAGGCCGTCTGAAAAGCAACAAACACCGTCATTCCCGCGCAGGCGGGAATGACGGCGGATGGGTTTGGGGCGGGGGAAAGGTTTCAGGCTGCCTTGGGGAAGGGCAACCTGAAAATGGGGAGGCCATCTGAAAGAGCAGTTTCAGATGGCCTTTTGGTAGCTTGGGTTGCAAACCCAACATAAAACAGATGATTTAACGGTTTTGTTGAGCCTTGACCTAACCTACGCTTGCTTACTCTTCTATCCAATCATTGATTAAATCAGGATTTTTTTCTTCAATAGCCTGATTTATCCGCTTCATTGCTTCTTTTTTTCTAATTGCAGCCTGAGATGATTCAACCAAAATATCATAAAGGTCTTTAATTTCTGATTTACATGAGAAATCATAAGGCAAATCAAAAATTTCAAATTTATTGAGGAAACGACGCAATTTATGTCCGTCGTTTTCATCCAAATCTTTCCTTAATTTCGCCAGCCTGTCTTCAAAAACCATTGAAGCTTTTTTACTGGTTGGCTTGATAATTCCCTGTTCCAGCAGTAATTGGTATTGCTCAAAAATTTCATGTTCTTTGCGAGCAAGCTGCATACGAACAGAATCTTCAAGCCACTGGTAAAATTTATTTAAATCTGCATTGTTCTTAGTAACTTGAATCATACTTTTGGGCACCCAATGTCCGAGATATGTTTCGATTCCTTTTCGTCGTAAATTTTTTAATTCTTCAGCTTCTGCGCTATCTACGAAACTATCAAATTGAAGAAATTGTTTGCTGATTGTCTCTGCATCAATGTCAAACCCCATGCTTTTTAATTGCTCTGAGCCAATTTCCCGCCTTCCTTGCTCTGTTAATTCATAGCGGATAGCAAAATATTGCTGCAAGGTTTGCTGCCATTTATGAACAAATCTCCCTTGTGAAACAAGGGAGTATTGAAAAGTATAAGAATCTAACTTGTAAGCAGAAAAATCTTGAAGTAAGCAAACGGGAAGCTCTTGTAGGCTCTCAATAAAATTGTAAATATCGTTCAAGTTGCTGAGCATACCAGTCTCGTGATTGCCTCCTTTGTTTGCAAACAAACCGGCAGAGGTGAAATTGCTTGAACCGACAAAAAGAGCACCATTCGGTTCATCAAAGTTGTCAATAAGTGCTAATGCCTTTGTATGGAACAAGTTTTCAGACTCTACAACATGAAAAGACACTTGCTCATCCCCAAACAGTCTTGCCAATGGCTTAAGCAGTTTGGTTTCAATAATAGGCGTGGATAGTTTTACTACTTGTCGGGCATCAATATAAAAATTCACTTCGTAAATTTTTATATCGTTCATCAACTCCTTAACAAATTCCACTAGTTTGCTGAGCCCTTTTTCATCAGGCAGATAACAGCTTGCAATGTACAAGCCGTATTTCTTGCGTTTGTCGATTACTTCATTTAATCGGTTGATTAAAGAACTGGATTTTCCTTTTTTCTGGTTAAAGAAAACTTGTGTTTCAAACATTTTTGACTCTCCCGCAGGGTAAAATAAGGCAGCCTGAAACCTATTCCACAATTTTCAGGCTGCCTTTTACAACCAAACAATACTACCCTTTCAACTTCGCCAACTGAGTTTGCACTTTCGCCATTTTGTCTTCCAATTCCGCCAAATCGGCTTTGTCTTTTTCCACCAGATGCGCCGGTGCTTTTTCTGTGTAGCCGGGTTTGGAGAGTTTGGCGTTGAGTTTGTCCAAGGCTTTTTGCAGCTTCTCGGCTTCTTTGCTCAAACGGGCGGTTTCGGCGGCTTTGTCGATTTCGACTTTCAGCATCAGGCGCGCGCCGTTGCAGACGGCGACAGGTGCGTCTTCCGCTTCGGGCAAGCTATCCACCAGCTTGGCTTCGGTCAGTCGGGTCAGCGACGGCAAGTATTTGAGCAGGCCTTCGAGTTCTGCGCTGCCTTCGACGAAGAGCGGTGCTTTGACGTTTGGCGCGATACCCATTTCGCCGCGCAGTTTGCGCACTTCTTCCACCAAGTCTTTCAATGCGGCCATTTTATCGAAGGCCGTCTGAACGATTTTTTCTTTATCGGCTTGCGGATAGGCGGCCAACATGATGCTGTCGGCGGTTTTGGCATTCGCCAGAGGCGCAACGACCTGCCACAGCTCTTCGGTAATGAAAGGCATGATTGGGTGCAGCAGGCGCAGGATGGTTTCGAGTACGCGTACGAGGGTGCGGCGTGTGGTGCGCTGGGTTGTCGGGCAGCCGGTTTGGATTTGCACTTTTGCCAGCTCGATGTACCAGTCGCAATATTCGTTCCACACAAATTCGTACAGCGTTTGTGCGGCCAGGTCGAAGCGGTAGGTTTCAAAGGCTTCGGCAACGGCGGCTTCGGCTTGTTGCAGTTTGCCGATAATCCATTGGTCGGCGAAGGTAAACGCCAACGGCTGCATTTCGTCTTGACCGCAGTCTTTGTCTTCGGTGTTCATCAACACGAAATTGGTAGCGTTCCACAATTTATTGCAGAAATTGCGGTAGCCTTCGGCACGTTTAAAGTCGAAGTTGACCGAACGTCCCAAGCTGGCGTAGCTTGCCATGGTGAAGCGCAATGCGTCCGCGCCCATGCTCGGAATGCCTTCGGGGAAAAGTTTTTTCGTGGCTTCTTCCACTTTTGGCGCGGTTTCAGGTTTGCGCAGGCCGGTGGTACGTTTTACCAGCAGTTTTTCCAAGTCGATGCCGTCGATCAAATCCACAGGGTCGATGACGTTGCCTTCGGATTTGGACATTTTTTTGCCTTCGTGGTCGCGCACGATGCCGTGGATGTACACGTCTTTAAATGGTACTTTGCCGGTAAAGTGGGTGGTCATCATAATCATGCGCGCCACCCAGAAGAAGATGATTTCGTAGCCGGTTACCAAGACGTTGGATGGCAGGAAGGCTTTGAGTTCGTCGGTTTCAGACGGCCAGCCGAGTGTGGAAAACGGCACGAGCGCGGAGGAGAACCATGTGTCCAATACGTCTTCTTCGCGGGTCAAACCGGTTTTGCCGGCTTGTTTTTCGGCTTCTTCCTGATTGCGGGCGACATACACATTGCCTTCGTTGTCATACCACGCAGGGATTTGATGGCCCCACCACAGTTGGCGCGAAATACACCAGTCTTGGATGTTGTTCATCCATTGGTTGTAGGTGTTGACCCAGTTTTCAGGGATAAAACGTACCGCGCCGCTGTCGACAGCTTTTTTGGCTTTGTCGGCGAGGCTCAAACCTTTGAATTCGCTGTCAGGCTCGCCGCCGTTTGGCGTGGCGGACATGGCGACAAACCATTGGCTGGTCAGCATCGGTTCAATCACTGAACCGGTACGGTCGCCTTTCGGCGTCATCAGCGTGTGCGGTTTGATTTCGACCAAGAAACCTTGTTCCTGCAAATCGGCAACCATTTGTTTGCGCGCGGCAAAGCGGTCCAAGCCTGCGTATTTTTCAGGCAGGGCAAAGCCTGGTTGCGCTTCGCCTTTGAAGTTAAACACTTCGGCGTTTGCCAGCACTTTGGCTTCCAAATCGAACACATTAATCAGGCGCGTGTCGTGGCGTTTGCCGACTTCGTAGTCGTTGAAATCGTGCGCAGGCGTGATTTTCACGCAGCCTGTACCGAAGTCTTTTTCGACGTATTCGTCAGCAATCACGGGGATGGTACGGCCGGTCAGTGGCAGGATTAATTCCTTGCCGATTAAGTGGGTATAACGTTCGTCTTCAGGGTTGACGGCAACGGCCACGTCGCCCAGCAACGTTTCGGGACGGGTAGTCGCCACGATAACGGCTTCGGCAGGATTGTCCGCCAGCGGATAGCGGATGTGCCACATAGAGCCTTGTTCTTCCACGCTTTCCACTTCCAAATCAGACACTGCCGTACCCAA
This sequence comes from Neisseria sp. P0009.S007, assembly GCF_051962515.1. Lineage (NCBI taxonomy): Bacteria > Pseudomonadati > Pseudomonadota > Betaproteobacteria > Neisseriales > Neisseriaceae > Neisseria > Neisseria sp. P0009.S007. Next base: position 15,396 of record NZ_JBQCVF010000015.1, read on the forward strand.
AACCGGATCCCAGTTCACCAAGCGTTTGCCGCGGTAAATCAAGCCCTGTTCAAACAGGCGCACAAACACTTCGGTAACAGTTTCGGCACGCACGTCGTCCATTGTGAAATACTCACGCGTCCAGTCGGCGGAACAGCCCACGCGGCGCATTTGTTGGGTAATCGTACCGCCGGAAACTTCTTTCCATTCCCACACTTTTTCCAAGAATTTTTCACGGCCCAAGTCATGACGGGACACGTTTTGCGCGGCAAGCTGACGCTCGACCACGATTTGCGTGGCGATGCCCGCGTGGTCGGTGCCGGGAATCCAGGCGGTGTTGCAGCCTTTCATGCGGTAGTAGCGAGTCAGGCCGTCCATGATGGTTTGGTTGAAGGCATGGCCCATGTGCAGCGTACCGGTTACATTGGGCGGCGGCAGTTGTATGGAGAAAGACGGTTTCGTCAAATCCATATCAGGTTGGAAATAGCCCTGCTCTTCCCAGTTTTGATAATGTTTGGATTCGATTTCGGCTGGATTGTATTTGTCTAACATGATGGAACTTTGTGAAATTAAGGTTATTTTTGATGTGCGGATTATAACGCAAAAAGGCCGTCTGAATCATTTCAGACGGCCTTTGGCATACGGGTTTTAAAAATGGAACAATACCAGGCTGACGGCAATCACCGCCATGCCCGTTGTCAGGCCGTAAACGGTTTCATGGCCGTCTGAATAGCGTTTGGCGGCCGGCAGCAGCTCGTCCAACGCCAAAAACACCATCACACCGGCTATCACGCCGAATACCGAACCAAACACGACAGGCGACAAAAACGGCTGCAAAACCAAATAGCCCAAAGCCGCCCCCAAAGGCTCGGCCAAGCCGGATAGTAGACACGCCTACACCGTTTTCTTACGGCTGCGGGTGGCAAAATAAACCGGCGCGGCAATGGAAATGCCCTCCGGAATATTATGGATGGCAATCGCCAAGGCCAAAGGCATCCCGACCGCCGGATTTTCCAAGGTGGCAAAAAACGTCGCCAAGCCTTCGGGGAAATTGTGCGCCGTAATCGCAAACGCCGCCATCATGCCGACTCGCGCGATATGGCGGCGTTTGCTTTCTTGAAACGACGGATCTTGCGCATCCAAGGTTTCATGCGGGTTCGGCACCAGGCGGTCAATCAGCGCGATGCCGCCCATCCCGGCCAAAAATGCCATGGTCGCCGCCGCAAACGCGTGGTCTTTATCATAAATTTCAGCGAACGCCTCGCTGGATTTACTGAAAATTTCTGTCAGGGAAACATACACCATCGCACCGCCGGCAAATGCCAAACCAAACGACAACACGCGCGGATTGGGCGTTTTGGAAAACATCACCAAGCCGCTGCCTAATACGGTAAACAAACCGGCTGCCAACGTGATGGAAAAGGCAACGGCCAAATTGGACATCGAAAAATCGGGCATGAGAAAACCTGCGCTAAAAGCTGGGACAGGTTCAGACTAACACTTTTTAATGATTATGATAATAGTTATTATTTATTTTATTGATTGGATACACGGATTTTGAAACAAAAGGCCGTCTGAAAAATGGTTTTCAGACGGCCCTTAAGTTTGAAATGTCGCTAAACCTTATCGCTTTCCAGCTTAAGCCTGATAACGCGACAGGCTCAAATCGTCGCTGCGGATTTCGGTGTCTTTGCCGCTCACGATATCGGCGGTTAATTTTGCCGAACCCAGCGACATGGTCCAACCCAAAGTACCGTGGCCGGTATTCAGGAAGAGATTATCAAAGCGGGTGCGCCCGATTAACGGCGTGCTGTCGGGCGTCATCGGTCTGAGTCCGCTCCAGAACAATGCCTGACTCAAATCGCCGCCTTCGGGGAACAAATCGTTGACGACCAAAGCCAAGGTTTCGCGGCGTTTTTCGGGCAGTTTGATTTCGTAGCCCGACAATTCCGCCATGCCGCCGACGCGGATTCTGTTATCAAAGCGCGTGATGGCAACTTTGTAGCTTTCATCCAAAACAGTGGACACCGGTGCGCCGTCTGAATTTGTGACCGGCAAGGTCAAGGAATAGCCTTTGACGGGGTAAATGGGCAGATTGAGATCCAACTGCGCCAAAACCGTCCTGCTGAAGCAGCCGAGCGCGCAGACAACGGCATCTGCCTCAAACCGCCCTGTTTCGGTTTCAACGGCCTTGATGCGCAGCCCATTGTGGTCGATGCGGCTGATGGTTTGGTTGAAGTGGAACTGTACGCCCTTTTCTTGACACAATTTGTATAGGTTTTCAGTGAAGAGGTGGCAGTCGCCGGTCGCGTCCGCAGGCAGGTGCAGGCCACCGGCAATTTTGGCGGTAACGCGTGCCAGCGCAGGCTCAAACTCTGCGCATTCTTCGGGTTTCAGACGGCGGTACGGCACGCCGTAGCGTTCCAAAACGGCAATGTCTTGTTCTGCCGCTTCAACTTCTTTGGCTTGGCGGAAAATCTGCAAAGTGCCTTTTTTGCGCCCTTCAAAATTCATGCCGGTTTGCGCTTCAAAACGGCGGAACATTTCACGGCTGTATTCAGAAATCCTGACCATGCGCTCTTTATTGATTTGATAGCGCGCTGCCGTGCAGTTTTGCAGCATTTGCCACAGCCATTCGATTTGATACAGGCTGCCGTCAGGGCGAAACAGCAAAGGCGGATGGCTTTTAAACAGCCATTTCAGTGCTTTGGTCGGGATACCGGGTGCAGCCCAAGGCGTGGTATAGCCGTAGGAAAGCTGGCCTGCATTGGCAAAACTGGTTTCCATCGCTACGCCCTCGGCGCGGTCGATGACCGTTACTTCATGTCCTGCTTCTGCCAGATACCACGCGGAAGATACGCCGGCAACACCAGCACCTAAAACAAGCACTTTCATTTTCTCCTCCTCTGACTTTTTTCAAAACAAACTTAATATATATCGGGCCGTCTGAATGTTCAGGTTCAGACGGCCTTGGACATTAATGCGGCAATTCGCCGTTTTTGATTTTTTGTTTGAAGTCACGCGTTTCATTGACGATGACTTTCGCCATCAATAAAAGCGCAATCAGGTTGGGCAAGGCCATCAAGCCGTTGAATGTATCCGAAGCCAGCCATACCAAATCAAGGCTCAATACGGTACCCAGCATGACGGAAGAGACGTAACCCACGCGGTACAAACCGGCAAACTTCTCGCCGAAGACGTAAACCGCGCATTTCTCGCCGTAATAACACCAGCCGAGAATGGTTGAGTAGGCAAAGAAAATCAGGCCGATGGTGACAATCCAGCCGCCGATGCCGGGCAGCATTTTTTGGAAAGTAACGGTTGTCAGCGCCGCGCCGCTCAATTCAGGTTTCACAAACTCGCCGCCTGCGCCGAGCAGACCCATGACCAACACGATACCGGTAATCGAGCAGACAACGATGGTGTCCAAAAAAGTACCGGTCATGGAAACCAAAGCCTGACGGACGGGGTGGTCGGTTTTCGCGGCGGCGGCGGCAATCGGCGCAGAACCCATACCCGCCTCATTGGAGAACACTCCGCGTGCCACGCCGTAGCGGATGACCGTACCGATAGCGCCGCCGGCCACGGCTTGCGCACTAAACGCATCGGAGAAAATCAGTTTGACGGCAGGCATCAGCACATCGGAATTAATCGCGATAATGGCAATACCGCCTACTACATAAAACACTGCCATGGCAGGCACGATAAAGGACGCGGCTTTGGCGATGCCCTTAATGCCGCCCAAAAGCACGATGGCCGTTAATACAGTCAATATCACACCGGTGTAGGCAGGTTCGACGCCGAAGCTGGTTTGCACTGCCTGCGCAACCGAGTTGGACTGCACCGAGCTGCCGATACCGAAGGAAGCGAATGTGCCGAACAGCGCAAACGCGACGGCCATCCATTTCCAGTTTTTGCCCAAGCCTTTTTCGATGTAATACATCGGGCCGCCGGACATTTCGCCTTTGGAATTGGTGACGCGGTATTTCACCGCCAACACGCCCTCGCCGTATTTGGTGGCCATACCGAAAATGGCGGTCATCCACATCCAAAATACTGCGCCCGGACCGCCGGTTACCACCGCAGTCGCCACACCGGCAATGTTACCCGTACCGATGGTGGCAGACAGCGCGGTCATCAACGCCGCAAAATGGGAAATATCGCCTTCGTGGTCTTCGCCGTCTTCATGCTTCTTTGACGGCATAAACGCCTGTTTCAGCGCATAACCCAACATGGTGAACTGCAAGCCTTTCAGCAAAACGGTCAGCAAAATGCCCGTACCGACCAGCAGCATCAACATAATAGGTCCCCAGACCCAGCCGCTGATGGTTTCGAAAAAGGCTTTGAGATTGTCTAAAAACAATTGCATGGCTTTCTCCTTTGTCTGTTTTATTTTTTATGCACTACTTTTTGTAGTGTCATGTAATTTCAGCACAGAATATTCAATAAGACAATATCTTTCTTTTTAAAAAGATTTTTGAGGTTTTACCCTAAAAAGATATCTATTTAGACCGATCAGATTGTTTACAATCCGCTAAAAATAAAGGCTGCGGCCGAGATAAAATGCCAAATGAAAGTTAATCAACCATCAATTAAGACTGCAACAATTAAAATGACACAATCGACAAATGGCACATTATTGAAAAATACAAACATGCAAATCTTGTTTTAAAAAGCTTCAGGCCGTCTGAAAGATGGTTTTCAGACGGCCTGAGGCTTGTTAATTATATTGATAAAATCAGGTTGATGAATGTTGCCCAAGCAACTGCGCCAGCACTCGGGCAAAGCGTTCCGTTGCGCCTTCGCTGGTGTGCAAATACAGGGCTGGCTCGATGAGTTCCAACTCATTGAGCAGGAAGGTGTCACCGACCAATGTACCATCCACTCGGGCGTAAACCGGCATTTGCGGCAAAGCGGCCAGTACATCTTGTGCGGCACTGATGGCAAACTCGGGTGGCTCAATACCGAACACCGACACACCATAGGCCGAGTTGGCGCGCCATTCGCCTTGCGGCGGCTGACGGCGCACGGCATGGCTGAATGCGCCGTTGAAAAACACCAGCGATGTTTCGCCTGCTGTTTCGATTTCGCGGATATATGGTTGAACAATCATACCTTGCGGATAATCCGCCATGTTCACGTCCAATGCCTCCGCACAAACTTTAACCACGCCTTTGCCGCTCTGCCCAAATGCCGGCTTGATGACCGCTTCCGTCCAGCCCTGTTGGTTCAGGATGTCGGCCAATTCGGCTTTTTGCGGCGGAACGAACACACTGGGAATCACTTGCGCTCCGCGCGCCGCCAAATCGCATAAATAAGTCTTTTCCATATTCCAAGCCATCAATTCGGGCGGATTGATAAAACGCTGCCCCGCCTGCCCGGCATGTTCCAGCCATTGGCGGAAGGCTTCGGGTTCGGCGGCATAATCCCATGCGCACAAAGGCAGTAAAAACGTCGCAGACGGATGGTTTTGCCACGCATCAAATACGGTTTTCACGCCCATGCTTTCCAAGCATGCCGCCAATGTTTTCAGGTTGTCCGATGGTTCGGGATAAG
>NZ_JBQCVF010000015.1:21030-23502 GCF_051962515.1 Neisseria sp. P0009.S007
ATCAAATACGGTTTTCACGCCCATGCTTTCCAAGCATGCCGCCAATGTTTTCAGGTTGTCCGATGGTTCGGGATAAGTTTGGCAGGTAATGAGTGCCAAAACGGTTTGCTCGGTCATGGTTGCCGCCTCATTGCTAAAACCAAAATTATATAGCGAAATCAAACCAAAAGATTTTTCAGACGGCCTGATACATGAGGCCGATTCTGATAAAATGGTTTCCCCTTTTTCGTCGGAACATGCTCATGAAATCTGCTCACGTCCTTGTCTGGTTCCGCCGCAACCTCCGCCTGCATGACAATGCCGCGCTTAATGCCGCCGTTGCAAGCGGTTTGCCCATCACCTGCGTCTGGGTCAGCCAAAGACCGTCTGAAAACCACAATCCGCGTCAAAGCCTGTTCCATTATCAAGCCGCACAAGAACTGCATACCCGTCTGGCGGCACACCATATTCCCTTATATGTCGTCGCTTCCGACGAAGACCTCCTCCCCTTGGCTGCTGCGCTTAATGCCCATACCGTCATCACAGACGAAGCCTACACCGAAGCCGAAATCCGCCAAGACAACCACCTCTGGCACAATTTCGACCAAGCAGGCATTGCCCTGCAACACGCCAACGACCGCGGCATTTTGGCCAAATCCCCCCTCATGGATGCCAACGGCCTGCCCTACACCGATTTTGCCGCCTATAAACAAGCATGGTTGCAGGCTTATTCAGGACAAAGGCCGTCTGAAACCAAATTGCCTGTTCAAATCGGACAAAACGTTCCACTGTTTCCAGCCCATACCGGCGCAGTATTGCCTGCCTATCAGCAGAGCGGCGAAACCGCAGCCTTAACGCAATGGCACGCGTTCAAACAGAATTTGGTTCACTACCCGATTACCCAAAATTTTCCGGCACGAAAAAACACCAGCCTCCTCAATGCCTACCTGTCCGCAGGCTGCATTTCCCCGCGCCTGCTGGCTGCCGAAAGCTTGGCAAACCGACATTTCGAGTGGCTGGACAAGCTCATTTTCCGCGACTACTGCTACCAGCTCGCCTACCACCGCCGCCTGCCCGAAACAACCGATGCCGCCCCGGTACGCGAATACTGGCGACACGGCCAAACCGGCGTGCCCATCATCGACGCCTCCATCCGCGGCCTCGAAGCCACCGGCCACTTACACCCCGTTCTCCAGCAGCTGTGCGCCCACTATTTCTGCCATGCCCTCAACTTCGACCCCAACCAAGGCATCGCGTGGACAGCCTCCGTCCAAACTGGCACCGACCCTGCGCTCAACCAAGCCAACTGGCACCTTGCCGCCCAAGACACGGCCACCGTCCGCTATGCCCACCGTTCGCACCAAATCGACCCCGACGGCAGCTACATCCGCAGTTACCTCCCCGAATTGGCGCACCTGCCGTCCACCCTCATCCACACGCCGTGGGCCGCCGCCGACGACATCGACACACACGGCTATCCCTTTCCCAAGGCCGTCTGAAACCTACGTTCACACCAAAAAACCACACTAAATACAGCTAAAAAACGTTCAAACAAAATATTTTGGTTTCAGACGGCCAAACAGATTGAATAGCCAAGATTTACACGGTAAACTTACGTCATTAAAAAATTTTATTATTTCATTACAATGAAACCCGCATTCGACATAAAAACGTCACGTTTGGACGTCTTATCCATCCATCTGCACACCGCAGATCTAACCGAATTGGAAGAATTCCTGCGCCAACTGGCAGGCCAGTCCCAAGACGAATTCGTTCCCTTTATTTTAGACGTACAAGATTTCGACCACCCCGAATCCATCGATTTGGGCGGCATGATTTCCCTGTTTGCCCGTTACGGCATGCAAATCTTAGGGCTGCACCACACCAGCGACACATGGGCGGCGGCGGCGGCGCGTTACCACTTGGTCTTCAAACAAGGCAACGCCACCCAGGCAGCCGACACACAGGCAGCGCCCACCCCGCGCCAAGCACCGCAGCCGCAAGACGTACAGGCCACCGTCATCAACAATCCGACCGTATTGGTCAGCACGCCCGTGCGTACCGGCCAGCAGGTGTACGCTGAAAACGGCGACCTCATCGTTACCGGCATCGTCAGCCAAGGTGCAGAACTTATCGCCGACGGCAACATCCATATTTACGCCCCCATGCGCGGCAGAGCGTTGGCCGGAGCAAAAGGCAACACCAACGCGCGCATCTTCATCCATTCCATGCAGGCCGAGTTAGTCTCCGTTGCCGGCATCTACCGCAACTTCGAGCAAGACCTGCCCGAGCATCTGCACAAAAAACCCGTACAAGTATCATTGCAAGACAACCGACTGGTTATCAGCGCAATCGACGCCGAATAAACATCAGTACTTAAAAAGGAAATATCGTGTCCAAAATCATCGTAGTAACTTCAGGTAAAGGCGGCGTAGGCAAGACCACTACCAGCGCCAGCATCGCAACCGGCCTGGCCCTGCGCGGCCACAAAAC
>NZ_JBQCVF010000015.1:23602-25955 GCF_051962515.1 Neisseria sp. P0009.S007
TTCTTAAAACGACTGTTCGGAGGTTAATACATGTCACTGCTCGATATGCTGTTCGGCAGAAAGCCGAAAACCGCCACCGTCGCGCGCGACCGCCTGCAAATCATCATCGCGCAAGAACGCGCACAAGAAGGCCAAGCTCCGGATTATCTGCCGACCTTGCGCAAAGAGCTGCTGGAAGTCCTGTCCAAATACGTCAACGTATCCTTGGACGACATCCGCATCTCCCAAGAGAAACAAGACGGCTTGGACGTTCTTGAGCTGAACATCACCCTGCCGGAACAAAAAAAGGCTTAACACATGACCTTGACCGAATTGCGTTACATCGTAGCCGTCGCACAAGAACGTCACTTCGGACGTGCCGCACGACGCTGCTTTGTCAGCCAGCCCACCCTCTCCATCGCCATCAAAAAGCTGGAGGAAGAGCTGTCGGTATCCCTGTTCGACCGTAGCAGCAACGACATCATCACGACCGAAGCGGGCGAGCGCATTGTCGCCCAAGCCCGCCGGGTTCTGGAAGAAGCAGAACTCATCAAGCACCTTGCCAATGAAGAGCAAAACGAATTGGAAGGCGCGTTCAAACTCGGCCTGATTTTTACCGTTGCCCCCTACCTTCTGCCCAAGCTCATTACCGCGCTGCGTGAAACCGCGCCGAAAATGCCGCTGATGCTGGAAGAGAACTATACCCACATCCTGACCGAGTCGCTCAAACGCGGCGATGTCGATGCAATCGTCGTTGCCGAACCGTTCCAAGAGCCGGGCATCGTAACCGAGCCTCTGTATGACGAACCTTTCTTCGTCATCGTTCCCAAAGGCCATCACTTTGAAGAACTCGATGCCGTTACGCCTCAGCTTTTGAGCGAAGAACAAGTGTTGCTGCTATCCGAAGGCAACTGTATGCGCGACCAAGTGTTGGCAAGCTGTTCCGAATTGGCTTCCAAGCAAAAAATCCAGGGCTTGACCAATACCCTGCAAGGCAGCTCCATCAACACCATCCGCCACATGGTTGCCAGCGGTCTGGCCATCAGCGTCATGCCGGCTACCGCATTGACCGAAAACGACCACATGCTTTTCAGCATTATCCCGTTTGAAGGCACTGCACCGCACCGCCGTGTCGTTTTGGCTTATCGCCGCAACTTTGTCCGTCCGAAAGCACTGACTGCGTTGCGCACTGCCATTTTGCAATCGCAACTGACCGGTGTAACGTTCGTCAACGAATAAACCGTAAAACAAAAGGCCGTCTGAACATTCAGACGGCCTTTTTATTTTAAACCGAATAAAGGATTAGTAGCGGGTATGAACTTGACTGCCAATAACACCACCCAAAGCCGCGCCACCCAAGGTAGAGCCGGTATCGCCACCAATCAAATTACCTGCCACGCCGCCCAATACCGCACCAGCAGCAGTGTTGCGTTGGGTTTGAGTCATATTGGCACACGCGCCCAAAGAAGCGGCCAGCATGATCAAGGTCACAGTTTTTGCAAAAGTTTTCTTCATGGTTTGATTCTCCATCAGGGGTTAAGCTTTATATGGAATAGTATGGCACAACCTTTCATTAATATATTTTCTGATAAGTAAAGACAGATTAAACTAAGATAACGCTCTTGATGAACGGTTAAATGCAAAAACAAACGGCAATTCCAAAAGAATATTTATAAATTTTAATATATTTGGCATAAAATTGCGCATACATCAACCGCATTCGGTAGTGATACAATGACGACTTGTCTGAATTACCGGAAACACCCGTCATGAGTATCTACGCACTGGCACACATCATCCACGTTTATTGCGCGATTGCCTTTGTCGGCGGCGTATTTTTCGAAATGCTGGTCCTCTCCGTTTTACACACCGGCCGCGTTTCGCGTGAATCGCGCCGCGAAGTCGAACGTGCCATGTCCTATCGTGCCGTCCGCGTAATGCCGCCTGTCGTCATTACCCTGTTCATCAGCGGCATCGTGATGGTATACAACCGCTACCTGCCGATACTGCACCACCCATTCGACAGCTCCTTCGGCATCATGCTGAGCATCAAAATCCTGTTGGCAGTAAGCGTTTTGGTACATTTTGCCATCGCCGTCGTCAAAATGGCACGGCATACCCTCACCGTCGGCTGGTCGAAATACATACACGCCGTCGTATTCAGCCATATGCTGTTTATCGTCTTTTTTGCCAAGGCGATGTTCTACCTGTCTTGGTAAACCTTACCCATACCCCACACACAAGGATTGTTTATGACCCAATACCCGTCCGTCGGCTCGCCGATGTTTTACGGCATCTTCTTTATTGCCGTCTTAATCATGATCGCCATCGATATGGTATCGCTGAAAAAAAACGGCGCCCACAAAGTCAGCAT
>NZ_JBQCVF010000016.1:0-13117 GCF_051962515.1 Neisseria sp. P0009.S007
CAGATAATCCGATGAGATGCTAGTCTGTCTCACTCTCATGCAAAGGTAAGATCAACCATTTAATCCGCTTACCCCTTATTTATTGACATTAACCACTCTTTCATCAGGAATCTGCCCGTATGAAAAAATCTGTATTAGCCGTATTGGCCGCATTGTCTTTGGCCGCGTGCGGCGGTGGCGAGAAAAAAGCCGAGCAACCTCAAGCAGGCAGCGCGCCTGCTGCCAATGCCGAAGCAGCCGCCACCGATACTTTGAATATCTACAACTGGTCAAACTACGTTGACGAAAGTACAGTCGAAGACTTCAAAAAAGCCAACAATTTGAAGCTGACTTACGATTTGTATGAAAACAACGAAACGCTGGAAGCCAAAATGCTGACCGGCAAATCCGGCTATGACTTGGTTGTACCCGGTATTGCCTTCCTGCCGCGACAAATTGAGGCAGGTGCATACCAAAAAATCAATAAGGATCTGATTCCGAACTACAAAAACATCGACCCTGAATTGCTGAAGATGTTGGAAACCGCCGACCCGGGCAATCAATACGCCGTTCCATACTTCTCAGGTGTGAATACGATTGCGATTACGGCGAAGGGCAAGGAGCTTTTGGGCGGAAAATTGCCTGAAAACGGCTGGGATTTGCTGTTCAAACCCGAATACACCAACAAGCTGAAATCTTGCGGCATCGCTTTGTGGGATACCCCGAGCGAAATGTTCCCAATCTTGTTGAACTACTTGGGTAAAGATCCTAAAGGCTCGAATCCTGAAGATTTGAAAGCGGCTGCAGAAGTTTTGAAAACCATCCGTCCTGACGTGAAACGTTTCAGCCCTTCCATCATTGACGAATTAGCGCGCGGCGATATCTGCTTGGCGGCAGGTAACGGCGGCGATTTGAACTTGGCCAAAGCGCGTTCCGAAGAAGTGAAAAACAACGTCGGCATTGAAGTGTTGACGCCGAAAGGCATGGGCTTCTGGATTGAATCTTGGCTGATTCCGGCCGATGCGAAAAACATCGTTAATGCCCATAAATACATCAACTACACGCTTGATCCAGAAGTGGCTGCGAAAAACGGTATCGCCGTAACCTTCGCCCCAGCCAGCAAACCGGCACGCGAAAAAATGCCTGCAGAGCTGGTGAACACACGTTCTATTTTCCCGAACGAGCAAGACATGAAAGACGGTTTCGTCATGCCTCAAATGAGCGCAGATGCGAAAAAACTGTCTGTTAACTTGTGGCAAAAAATCAAAGTCGGTTCAAATTAATTGTGAGCTGATTGGTTGAAACGAAGGCCGTCTGAAATTTTTCAGACGGCCTTTTTTTGATATCCCAATCTTTATCGTTTCAAAGCTAAAGTCAACACACCTGCGGTTACCAAGCCTAAGCCTATCCACTCCTGCGTGCTTGGGCGTTCGTCTAAGAAAACGACGGCCATCAGGGCGACCAAGACTAGGCTGAATTTGTCGACGGGCGCGACTTGTGAGGCGTTGCCCAGTTGCAGGGCTTTGAAGTAGGCAAGCCAAGATGCGCCGGTAGCGAGGCCGGATAGGATGAGGAATGTCCAGTTGCGGCCGGTAAAGCCGTTCACGCCCTGCCATTTGCCGGTGTAGGTTAAAAACAGTACTAAAGCGGCGAGAATGACTAAGGTGCGGATAAAGGTGGCAAAATCGGAATCTATTCCTTGTAAACCCATTTTGGCGAAGATGGCGGTCAATGAGGCGAAGCCTGCCGATGCTAATGCCCAAAACAGCCATGCGTTACTGCTCATGTTTTATTCCTTTGTTTCAAATTGTTGACAATATGAATCCGCTTGTTGATGAAATATCGAAATTTTCACTGCGGTTTGTCTTTGGAAAACGCTATAATAGAACTAATATTCTTTTTCTTCCAGCCGTCTTTATTATATTGTTTCAGACGGCCTTTCCCTCTCTCAATAAAGGAAAATCATGAGCTTCAAAACCGATGCTGAAATTGCCCAGTCTTCCACCATGCGCCCGATTGGTGAAATTGCCGCCAAGCTGGGTTTGAACGTTGACAACATCGAGCCCTATGGTCATTACAAAGCCAAAATCAATCCTGCCGAGGCATTCAAGTTGCCGCAAAAACAAGGCCGTCTGATTTTGGTTACCGCCATTAATCCGACTCCTGCGGGTGAGGGTAAAACCACTGTAACCATCGGTTTGGCGGATGCATTGCGCCATATCGGTAAAGACTCTGTTATCGCCCTGCGCGAGCCTTCTTTGGGGCCGGTGTTTGGTGTTAAAGGCGGCGCGGCAGGCGGCGGCTATGCCCAAGTTTTGCCGATGGAAGACATCAACCTGCACTTCACCGGCGACTTTCACGCTATCGGTGCGGCGAATAACTTGCTTGCCGCCATGCTCGACAACCATATCTACCAAGGCAATGAGTTGAACATCGATCCGAAACGCGTGCTGTGGCGTCGCGTGGTCGATATGAACGACCGTCAGTTGCGCAACATCATCGACGGCATGGGTAAACCTGTTGACGGCGTGATGCGTCCTGACGGTTTCGACATTACCGTTGCCTCCGAAGTGATGGCGGTATTCTGTCTTGCCAAAGACATCAGTGATTTGAAAGAGCGTTTGGGCAACATCCTTGTCGCTTACGCTAAAGACGGCAGCCCTGTTTATGCTAAAGATTTGAAAGCGAATGGCGCGATGGCGGCATTGCTCAAAGATGCGATTAAGCCTAACTTGGTACAAACCATCGAAGGCACTCCGGCCTTTGTACACGGCGGCCCGTTTGCCAACATCGCCCATGGCTGTAACTCTGTAACGGCTACCCGTTTGGCGAAACACCTTGCCGATTATGCCGTAACCGAAGCAGGCTTCGGCGCGGATTTGGGCGCGGAAAAATTCTGCGACATCAAATGCCGTCTGGCGGATTTGAAACCTGATGCGGCTGTTGTCGTCGCCACCGTCCGCGCTTTGAAATACAACGGCGGCGTGGAGCGTGCCAATCTTGGCGAAGAAAACCTCGAAGCCTTGGCAAAAGGCCTGCCTAATCTCTTGAAACACATTTCCAACCTGAAAAACGTATTCGGCCTGCCTGTGGTGGTTGCCATCAACCGCTTTGTTTCCGACTCAGATGCTGAGTTGGCCATGATTGAAAAAGCCTGCGCGGAACACGGCGTCGAAGTTTCCCTGACTGAAGTATGGGGCAAAGGCGGCGCGGGTGGTGCAGACTTGGCGCACAAAGTCGTTAACGCCATCGAAAATCAACCGAATAACTTCGGCTTCGCCTACGATGTCGAATCGAGCATTAAAGACAAAATCCGTGCGATTGCCCAAAAAGTGTACGGCGCGGAAGACGTCGATTTCAGCGCGGAAGCGTCTGCCGAAATCGCTTCACTGGAAAAACTGGGCTTGGACAAAATGCCGATCTGCATGGCGAAAACCCAATACTCTTTGAGCGACAACGCCAAACTGTTGGGCTGCCCCGAAGGCTTCCGCATTACCGTGCGCGGTATCACTGTTTCCGCCGGCGCAGGTTTCATCGTTGCGTTGTGCGGTAATATGATGAAAATGCCAGGCCTGCCGAAAGTTCCGGCTGCCGAGAAAATTGATGTGGACGCGGAAGGCGTGATTCATGGCTTGTTCTGATTTAGATTGATTTTGAAATAGATAAAGGCCGTCTGAAACCGAGGTTTCAGACGGCCTTTTATAATTTAAGTGAATTTCAACCGGCTTTTTAAGAAATTGAAGAAATTGTCTATCATGCCGAACATGGTATTGCGGTCTTCGCCAAACAAAGAAATGCTGCGGTCTTTGCTGATTCTGTCATAGGCGGCAAAAATGGTTTTCAGCTCTTCAGTGGTCAAGCGCAGTTGCTTTTCGTACAAGATGCGGCTTAAGAGCGTTACTTCCGTCGCGTTCAAATCAGGGAAGAGATGACTGATCCACAACTCCATGGTGTATTGAACGGATCTGTTGATTTTGTCTCTTTTTTTGCTTTCTTGAGTTGTGTGTATCCTGTATGACAACAAAGGCTCGGGCAGGTTGGCAAAGGTTTTGCCATGTAGGGCGCATTGTACCCACATATGGAAATCGGGCGCGGTTTCTGTCGCGGTGTAGTTTATCCCGAGGTTTTTAATGCTGTCGTGCCGCCACATGGTGGTGGGGTTGAACATGTTTTGGGCGGCAAAGGAGAGAAAGGCTTTAATGTCTTTGTCGAGCAGGGGGAGGTCGCTTAAAACGGGTTCTCTTCCGGTTTGGTCATCAAAAAAGATGGTGGCTTGGCCGCCGACAATATCGATTTCGGGATGGCTGTCTAAAAACTGAATCTGTTTTTCAAAACGATCCAAGGCGCAAATATCGTCCGCGTCCATTCGTGCCATATATTCGACCTTTACGTCTTTGAGCATATCCATGGCAAATTGGCAGGCAAACGGCTCGCCCCTGTTTTCCGGAAGGTGGAAAACCTGCAAACGTGAATCTTTGGCTGCGTAAGCCTCGAGGATTTCGCCGGTTTTGTCTGTTGAAGCATCGTTGATGGCGATGACGAAAAAGTCGCGGAATGTTTGATTCAATACCGAATCCAAGCATTCGGGCAAATAAGCTTCGGCACAATAGGCCGGCAAAATAACGGCGAGTTTCATGTTTGCTTTCGATGTGTTTTGATGTGTAGTCGGTGGAAGATTTTACTATAAATTTCCCAAAAGCTAAGGCCGTCTGAAACCTTATTTTCAAGTTTTCAGACGGCCTTAGTGTGAATCCGAGATACGGATTATTTAACGATTTGGTTCAATTCGCCTTTGGCGTATTTGGTTGCCATTTTTTCCAAAGAAATCGGTTTGATTTTGTCGGCTTGGCCTTCGCAACCGAATGCGAGGTAGCGGTCAAGACAGATTTGTTTCATGGCTTCGACGGTTTTGCTCAAGTATTTGCGCGGGTCGAATTCGGATGGGTTTTCTGCCATGAAGCGGCGGATGGCACCGGTAGAGGCGAGGCGCAAGTCGGTGTCGATGTTGACTTTGCGGACACCGTGTTTGATGCCTTCGACGATTTCTTCAACCGGTACGCCGTAGGTTTCACCGATTTTGCCGCCGTGTTCGTTGATGACTTTCAGCCATTCTTGCGGAACGGAGCTGGAGCCGTGCATCACGATATGGGTGTTCGGCAGGGCTTGGTGGATTTCTTTGATGCGGTCGATACGCAATACGTCGCCTGTGGGCGGACGGGTGAATTTGTATGCGCCGTGGCTGGTGCCGACGGCAATAGCCAATGCGTCAACGCCGGTATCTTTAACGAAACGTACGGCATCTTCAACGCTGGTCAGCATTTGGTCGTGGGAAAGTTTGCCCACTGCGCCGACGCCGTCTTCTTCGCCGGCTTCGCCGGTTTCGAGGTTGCCCAATACGCCGATTTCGCCTTCAACGGACACGCCGCAAGCGTGGGAGAAGTTAACGACGGTACGGGTGGCGTTGACGTTGTATTCGTAAGAAGAAGGGGTTTTGCCATCTTCCATCAGCGAGCCGTCCATCATCACGGAGGAGAAGCCCAGTTGGATGGAGCGTTGGCACACATCAGGAGATGCGCCGTGGTCTTGGTGCATTACGACAGGGATGTGCGGGAATTCTTCGACTGCGGCCAAAATCAGATGGCGCAGGAATGGGGCACCTGCGTATTTGCGTGCGCCTGCGGATGCTTGAACGATAACGGGGGCGTTGACTTGATCGGCCGCCTCCATGATGGCGCGCATCTGTTCGAGGTTATTAACGTTGAATGCGGGCAGACCGTAGCTGTTTTCGGCAGCATGGTCCAATAATTGGCGCATGGATACGAGTGCCATGAGGAGCTCCTGAAGTAGTGAAGGGTAAATTTATCCGATAAATTATAATGTTTTTTGAAATGAAAAACTACAAGCTGCTACATTGTTTTTATATATTAACGAACAGGGTCTCGGTTTATAATGGCGTAGTATTGAAAACGGGTGTGCAAAATGGATAGGATTTCGGTGGCCGAGTGTGATAAGCCTTTGTTTCAGACGGCCTTGACGGTGCAGGTGAGTGATGTGAACTATGGCGGCCATTTGGCGAACGATGCGGTGTTGCGTTTGTGCCATGAAGTGAGGATGCGTTGGCTGGCGGCGTTGGGTTGGAGCGAAATGGATGCTGGAGGGGCTGGCCTGATTATGGCGGATGCGGCGGTGCAGTATTTGGCGCAAGGTCATCATGGTGATGAGCTGTCGGTGGAAATGGGGGCGGCGGGCGTGGCCGGTGTGGGCTTTTCTTTGCTGTACCGTATCCGCAGGATTTCAGACGGCCTTGTGCTGGCGAAAGTGCAGACGGGCATGGTGTGTTTCGATTATGGCAAGCAGCGTGTCTGTCGTCTGCCTTCGGCCTTGAAAGCAGCATTGGAGGCCGTCTGAAATGGCGGAATCAAACAATTTTGCGCTTCATCTTGAGCGTTATCTGAAAACCTTGCTGCAACAAGGTAAGTCGGAGCATACCGTTTCCGCTTATCGGCGCGATTTGAGTGAATTGATGCGTCTGTTGCCCGATAATCTTGAAAACGGCCTGCCGAAGCGCCGTGATTTCGTGGCGGTATTGAAAAAACTGTCGCAAAAGGGCTTGAGCGAAAGCAGCTTGGCGCGGAAATTGTCGGTATGGCGGCAGTATTGCAGTTGGCTGGTGCAGATAGAAGTCATGGAAAGCGATCCGACATTTAATATGAAAGCGCCGCGCCTGCCAGAACGCCTGCCCAAAGCGCTGCCGCAAGAGCCTTTAAACCATATCCTTGACCATGCGCCGGTTGATGATGAGTTGGACGTGCGCGATAAGGCCATGTTTGAATTGATGTATGGCAGCGGTTTGCGCCTGAGCGAGATACAAGGTTTGAATCTGGACGGTATCGTCTTGGACGAAGGCTGGGTCAGTGTGAAGGGTAAAGGCGGCAAGCAACGGCAAGTGCCTTTAGTGGCTAAAAGCATTGCGGCATTGCGCGATTATTTGGCAGTGCGTATTGCCAAAGAGGGCGAGCAGGCCTTGTTTACCAATAAGAACGGCGGCAGGCTGGGGCAACGTCAAATCCAAAAACGCCTGCAGGCGTGGGCAGTGCGCGTGGGCAGTGCCAGCCATATCTCGCCGCACATGATGCGCCACAGCTATGCAACCCATCTTTTACAGGCATCGGGCGATATCCGTGCTGTGCAGGAATTGTTGGGGCACAGCAACCTTTCCGCTACGCAAGTTTATACCAAGCTGGATTTCGACCATTTAGCGCGCGTTTATGATGAGGCGCACCCAAGGGCGAAACGGAAAAAATGATTTTGTTTGAATCAGGCCGTCTGAAGAGCGCTTTCAGACGGCCTGATGTTTTATGGATAAAAATACAGATGATTTGAAACCATTTGAATTTTTATCGGTCTGATGAAGTTTCGATATTGGTTTAATGTGCGGATAGCATAAACGCCGGAAGAATAGGCTGTTTTGTCTTACCGCTTATCTTTTAAAACAACCTTTTGTTTGATAATATTAGTAATGAGAGCTAATATCATATTATGATATGCAGCCTTTAAAACAGCAGGTCTATAAACTTTCTCTATAAGCATTAATGCTTATTTTGACTGTAAAACGACTTGCAAACGGGAATTGTTGCTATTAACATAACGGAATTATGGATAAAAAACGAATTTTAACTCCAGCCGTCGTGACTTCCGTTGCGTTGATTCACGTCGGTTTGGTTGCACTTTTATGGCACGCGCACAAACCGCCTCCTGTCGAAATGGCGAATATTGAATTTGTCGATTTAGGTGATTTCGGCGGTGGTGACGGCAGCCCTGAAGGCGAAGGCGCACCTGCAGCCCCCGAGCCTACTCCAGAACAACCGAAACCCAAGCCGAAACCCAAACCTAAGCCTGTCGAACCGCCCAAACCTGTTATCAAACCTGTGGTAACGAAAAAAGAAAAAGCGGATATCGTGCAGCAAAAGGAAAAACCGAAACCTATCGAGAAACCTAAGCCCGAGCCTAAGCCGGAACCCAAACCTGAGCCGAAGCCCGAGCCAAAACCTGAACCAAAACCAGAGCCGAAGGCAGAACCTAAACCATCTCCTAAAGCATCTGAATACTCAGGCAGCAAAACCGGGCCGAACACTGCTGAAAACGGTAAAGGCAACGGCGAAGGCAAAGCCTTGAGTGGAGAAGGAAAAGGCAACGGCGGCGGTACGAAAGGTACAGGCAGCGGCCGTGGCGAAGGCGGCGGATCCGGTAGCGGCGGTGCGAAAGGCGAACATGGTTCCGGTACCGGTGGCGGAGGTGGTGGCAGCGGTACAGGTGCCGGCAGCAGTAAAGGCAATCCGGCAAAAGGAACCTGCCATATTCCGAGACCTCCGTATCCTTCACTGTCCACTGAAAATGGCGAAGAGGGCTTGGTTGTTTTGAAAGTCTTGGTTGGTCCCGGCGGTAAAGTGGATTCAATTAGTGTGAATAAATCAAGTGGTTATAGTCGTCTGGATAATGCAGCGCGTAAAGCCGTTAAAGATGGTAGCTGTCATGCAAGCGTTTGGACTGAATTTAAAGTACCTGTCAAATTCACGCTTGAATAAGTATCTAGGACTAAGCTGATTGATTGGAAAATATATGCTGTTGGGGAATATTTTTAAATGACCCGATAGAAATTTTAATTTTATTTTTAACTTGGAAAAATTATGGATTTAAGTTTAGTTTTCAAATCAGGTGATGTGGTACTGATTGGTGTATTTGTCCTGATGTTGTTGATGAGTGTGGTGACTTGGAGTGTCATTGTGATTCGCTGCATCAAATACCGCAAAGCGAAAAAAGGCAATGCTCAGGTAAAAGAGTTGATGTTGAATGCGTTTACGCTGGCTGATGCCGTACAAAAAGCCAAAGCGGTAGAAGCACCGATGAGCAATGTTGCCGATGAGTCTCTGCGCGCATACCAAAACTACCGTCAAACGACAAGCAAATCGCTGATTGACGAATTGCCTTTGAATGAATACTTGGTCGTTCACATCCGCAACAGCATGTCACAAACCATGCGTCAGTTCGACTATGGCATGACCGCGTTGGCCTCCATCGGCGCAACCGCTCCGTTTATCGGCCTGTTGGGTACTGTTTGGGGTATTTACCATGCCCTGATCGGCATCAGCGAAAGCGGTCAAATGAGCATTGCTGCGGTAGCCGGTCCGATTGGTGAGGCTTTGGTATCGACTGCCGTCGGCCTGTTTGTAGCGATTCCGGCTGTATTGGCATACAACTTCCTCAATCGCGGTACAAAAACCATCGCGCAAGATATGGACGCATTTGCACATGACCTGCATGTCCGCCTTCTGAATCAAAAGGATTAAATCATGGCTTTCGGATCAATGAATTCTGGCGATGATGCGCCGATGTCGGATATCAACGTTACACCTTTGGTGGACGTGATGCTGGTGTTGCTGATTGTATTTATGATTACCATGCCGGTGCTGACCCACTCGATTCCTTTGGAGTTGCCGACTGCTTCGGAAAAAGCGGCGAAAGAGGATAAGCAGCAGCCTAAAGATCCTTTGCGTTTGAGCATTGATGCCAATGGTGCTTATGTTGTTGGCGGAGATTCGGATAACAAAGTGGATTTGGCAACGGTAACTGCCAAGCTGAAAGAAGCCAAAGCGAAAAACGAAGATGTGATTGTGGCGATTGCGGCGGATAAAGCGGTTGAATACGATTATGTCAACCAAGCCCTGCAAGCGGCGCGCGAAGCCGGTATCAGCAAAATCGGTTTTGTAACGGAAACCAAAGCGCAGTAATCTTTTGAATACAGTAAAGGCCGTCTGAAATTTGAGTAAAGTTTCAGACGGCCTTTTGTTGTATTTGGTAACTATATGTCCAGGCTGTATAATTAGCGGATTAAATTGAATAATGACAATACAGGAACCACTATGACAGAAACCATCGAGCGCGACAGTATGCAATACGATGTCGTGATTGTCGGCGCAGGCCCGTCGGGTTTGTCTGCCGCCATCAAACTCAAGCAGCTTGCCGAAAAGAATGGACGCGAAATCAGCGTTTGCGTGGTGGAGAAGGGTTCGGAGGCCGGTGCGCACTCGCTAGCCGGTGCCATCATCGATCCGATTTCTTTGAATGAGTTGATTCCTGATTGGAAAGAAAAAGGCGCGCCGCTGACGCGTACAGTGACGAAGGACAGGGTTTTGTTCCTGACCGAGAAAAAAGCCTTCAACTTGCCGGTTACCCCGAATTTCGACAACCATGCGAACTATATTGCCAGCTTGGGTGAAGTCGTGCGCTGGTTGGCAGAGCAGGCGGAAAATTTGGGCGTGGAAATCTATCCGGGCTTTGCCGCCGCCGAAGTGCTGTATCACGAAGACGGTTCGGTCAAAGGCATTGCGACCGGCAATATGGGTGTGGGCAAAGACGGCGAACCGACCGATTCATTTCAGCCCGGCATGGAGCTTTGGGCGCAGCAAACCCTGTTTGCCGAAGGCTGTCGCGGCTCGCTTTCCAAGCAAGTCATTGAACAATTCAAGCTCGACCAAAACAGCGAACCGCAAACTTACGGCTTGGGCATTAAAGAAATTTGGGAAGTGCCGTCTGAAAAACATCAGCCCGGTTTGGTCATGCACAGCGCAGGCTGGCCGTTGGACAGCAAAACCTACGGTGGCTCGTTTATTTATCACTTTGATGAAAACAAAGTCGCTGTCGGTTTTGTGGTCGGCTTAGATTATCAAAACCCTTATCTGTCGCCGTTTGAAGAGTTCCAACGTTTCAAAACCCATCCTGAAATCCGCAAAACCTTTGAAGGCGGCCGCCGTATCGCTTATGGCGCGCGTTCGTTGATTGAAGGCGGTTTGCAAAGCCTGCCGAAACTCTCGTTTAAAGGTGGCGTTTTGGTCGGCGATGCGGCGGGTTTCCTGAATATGCCGCGCATCAAAGGCATTCATACGGCCATGAAATCCGCCATGCTTGCCGCAGAAGCCGTGTTCCCTATGTTGGAAAACCTCGAGGAAGTGGAAAGCTTCGACAGCGGCAAAGAGGCGGCGGATTATCAGCAACGTTTTGAACAAAGCTGGCTGTATCAAGAGCTTTACGCTGCGCGCAATGTCCGTCCGTCATTCAAATGGGGTGTTTACCTCGGTTCAGTTTATACTGGTATCGACCAAATGATTTTCAGAGGCAAAGCCCCGTGGACCTTGAAACATCACGGCAAAGACAACGAGCAGCTCAAAAAAGCAGCCGAATGCAAGCCGATTGATTATCCGAAGCCCGATGGCGTTTTGACCTTCGACCGTTTGAGCAGCGTTTTCCTTGCCAACCTTGCGCACGAAGAAAACCAGCCCGACCATTTGGTGCTGAAAAATCCGCAAGTCATGATAGACGTAAACTACAAAGAATACGCCTCGCCCGAAACCCGCTATTGTCCGGCCGGCGTATATGAGATCGTCGAAGAAAACGGCAGCCCGCGTCTGCAAATCAACGCCGCCAACTGCGTTCACTGCAAAACGTGCGACATCAAAGACCCGACGCAAAACATCACTTGGATTTGTCCCGAAGGCGCAAGCGGACCGAATTACGGCGGAATGTAATTTACTGTTTTGAAGTCAAAACCTAAAGGCCGTCTGAAAAGTTTCAGACGGCCTCTATCCTATTATTTCATCAATGGAAGCATTATGAACACGCACATTTGGCAGGCAGGCCGATTTGAAATCGCCTTAGACAAACCGAAAATCATGGGCATCGTCAATCTGACCCCCGATTCATTTTCCGATGGCGGAACCTATTCACAAAATGTCCAAATAGCATTGGCACATGCCGAGCAGCTGCTGAAAGACGGTGCGGATATTCTCGATATCGGCGGCGAATCTACCCGTCCGGGTTCGGATGATGTTTCTCTCGAAGAAGAATGGGCCAGGGTGCAGCCGATTTTGGCGGAAGTCGCCAAGTGGAATGTTCCCGTCAGCTTGGACACGCGCCGTACGGTGATTATGGAAAAAGCCTTGGCGCAAGGTGGCGTCGATATTATCAACGATGTTGCCGCATTGAGTGATGAAGGCGCAGTCGCATTGCTGGCGCAACAGCCGAAGACAGGCGTGTGTCTCATGCACATGCAGGGTTTGCCCAAAACCATGCAGCTTAATCCGCAATACCAAGATGTCGTTGAAGAAGTCGCGCGCTATTTGAAAGCACGCGCGGCAGAATGCGTTCGAGCAGGCATTGCCCCCGAACGCATCACGCTTGACCCCGGCTTCGGTTTCGGCAAAAACCTGCAACACAACATCACCCTGATAAAACATTTGCCTGAGTTGATGGACGCAACCGGATTCCCCCTTCTGATCGGCGTATCGCGCAAACGTATGATTGGCGAACTGACAGGCGAACAAGATGCCGCCAAACGCGTACACGGCAGCGTCGCAGCCGCTTTGGCCACAGTGGCTAGAGGCGCGCAAATCATCCGTGTTCACGATGTCAAAGCAACGGCTGATGCCTTGAAAGTTTGGGAAGCATTGGGCGTATCGGCATAATGCCCGAATAGAAAACCAACAGGCCGTCTGAAACATTTGCTCGGCATCTTGAACAAGCAACAAGTTATGCTATAATCCGCATCTACTCTTGACGGGTCTGTAGCTCAGGGGTTAGAGCAGGGGACTCATAATCCCTTGGTCGTGGGTTCGAAACCCACCGGACCCACCAAATATTAAAAATGCCCGAGGCTTTTGGCTTCGGGCATTTTTGTATTTATTGGTTTTTGATGGGGTGGAATATAATGTCGAGTATAGCAATTCGGTTATGTCGTCCAATATATTTTTTAGGGAAAATTCTTTTTAAAAAAGAAGGAGTAGTTTGGTGGAGTTATTGCCTTATTTTCTGTTTTGTTTAGTATTTTTGTATTTTATTGCAATTATAATTAATTCAGTAATAGTATATAAAATATTAAAATCAGAAGGGGTAGATATAGGTTTTTTTGAATATCTATTTATTGGAAGTATGCAATTTAAATTTTTCAGAGTGCTATTTGGAATACAAAAAATATCCAATAAATTTTATTTGAAAATATTAAGAATAAATTTTACGGTTGCTATGATTATTCTTATTTTGGGTTTTTCTATATTGTCTTATATTCAACATATTTAGTATAAAAAAT